>JAWBOF010000033.1:0-10795 GCA_038826685.1 Bathyarchaeia archaeon | reverse complement strand
TTGAGTTGAAGGTTAAGGAGACCGAGGAAACTAAGGAATACAACTTGAGAACTTCGCTTAAGAGTTACATCGACCCGCGGGTTTACTACCGCTGGGGCAAAAAAGTTGACTTCGACTGGAAACTCTACTACCCCAAAACCCTACAACGCAAATTCTCGTGGGTAGAGTCAGAAAAACCATGCAAATAATCTAAGGCTTTAGCTTTTCAAAACGCACTATGTAAACTAGTTCGTTCTCGTCCCACTCGCCATGTTTTTGACGCCAATGTTTCTTGAATTTTTCTAGCGTAGAATAGCCTTCTGCCCTAGCGTCGTCTTCAGTAAAGTATTTCAGACGCTTGCGTTCGACCATCGTTATCCGTAATTCCGCAAAATCAGGCTTTTCTATCGTGGCGACAACAGTTGCGCCTTGCTTAATCTGCTGTGGCGGCGCCGTCCGTGTAGTGTTCTGCGTTTTAGCGCCTGACAATATTGGTTCCACTTGCGAAAAATCAAACGCAAGCTTGGGCGGCGCTTCGATAACCTCTTTTATTGCCTCTTCAACGGTTTTCTCTGGTTCTTTCGCAATTTTTTTAACGACTTCGCGCGCTTTTTTGCTGGGCAAGGGTTTTGCTGCGATTTCTTTTGCAACTTCAACCTGTTTCTCCGGGGCTTCGATTTGGCGGACGATAGTGGCGGCTGTGCTGTAGTCGATTTTGCCCGTTTCTCGAGGTGCGCCTGCTTTTTCCTGTGGCGCAACGAGTTTTTGAATTTCTTCAGGCGCCTCAGTTAGCTTCAACCACGTGCTGAGGGTTTCTGGGCTTATGCCGATGCGTGTGCTGATGGCTTGGCGTGAAGGATATTTCTGTTGATATTTGGTGAGGAGTTGTTTTACGCAGTTGCCTTTTTCCACGGCTGTAAGCTCTTCTCGTTGAATGTTTTCGGTGAGGTTCAGTTCGATGACTTGCTCATCTGTATAATCGCGTATTATGGCGGGCACAGTCTCAAGCCCAGCTTGCTGAGCCGCGCGGTAACGACGTTCCCCCACGACGACTTCGAAACCGTCACCGGCTGGACGGAGAATTAAAGGCTCCAGCACGCCGATTTGTTTGATGCTTTCTGCGAGTTCGTTCAAACGTTCGATGTTAATGCCTAGACGTGGGTTAAGCCTGTTGGGGCGGATTTTTTTCAATTCAACTAACCGCATTTGCTGTTCGGTCATGCATAACCGCTCCTTTTTTCTTGGGACAAATACCTTTCTTTTTTCGAGTGTGCCTTATATCTGTGCTTCTGTTAAGGCATAAACTCTATAATTGCAACTCAACCTAAAAACACACTAAGCGGACGTCAACCACATGGCCACAATACTAGAAATCATAATCCTCGGCATAATCCAAGGCATAACCGAATGGCTGCCTATCTCCAGTTCGGGGCACCTCGTCCTTGTTCAAGAATTTTTTTCAATCAAGCAGCCTCTGGTTTTCGACGTTATGCTACATTTTGGAACCTTAATCGTTATTCTGGTGGTTTTCAGAAAGGACGTTAAAAGAATTCTTATGGCGTTGATAAGGCGGGATTTTGCAAGCGAAGATGGAAAACTCGCAGGTTACATAATTATAGGAACAATACCAGCCGCCATAATCGGCTATCTTTTCCACGATTTTTTCCAATCGTTATTCCAAAACGCGTTAGCCGTAAGCGTCGCCTTGCTTTTCACGGGCTGCTTGCTTTTCATCTCGGAACGTCGACAAGACAACAGACCGCTTGGTTTTATTGATTCACTGCTAATAGGAGTGGCACAAGCAATTTCCATTATTCCCGGCGTTTCACGAAGCGGCACCACAATAAGCGCTGGGTTACTTCGGGGAGTAGAAAAAGAAAAAGCGTTCAGTTTTTCGTTTCTTCTTTCGGTGCCAATCATTTTGGGCGCGACGGCGTTTGAGGCAAAAGACGTAGCAGTGCAAGAGGCTGATTTCGCAGCAATGCTTCTGGGCATGGTTGTTTCTATGGCAGTGGGCTATTTTGCGTTGAGGGCTTTGCAGAAGATTGTTTTGCGACGGCGGTTTCATTATTTTGCCTATTACTGTTGGGCTTTAGGGTTAGGCGTTATCGTTCTTCTGTTGCTTTAAGAAAAATGTACGTCGCCATGATTGGGCTATTGTTGACTGATGGTTGCGTTGGCTTGTACAAGAATGTTCCGCGTATCGAAAACTCTAGCCGAGACATCTACAGAATCTGCGACGGTTATTAAGGTGAAAGTCGCCCTGTACGTGCCGTTTCCGTAATCAATAAGCACATAATCGCCGGCATCGTCTGGTTTGACCCACAAAACCACTTCTCGGTAGTAGATGGTAACGTTCTCTGCAAGTGCGGGTAATTCCTCGTTAAAAAGACGAACCGTCACCGTGGCTTGCTTGGTGAGAGGCGTGATTTGCGTTAGGAATCCTTCCACGTAAAGCCGCGTGGAAACATTAACGAAAAAGGGATACTGCATTCTCACTTCTTTTCCGGTTATGTTGAGTTGAAGGTTTGCATAAGCCTCAGAGACGCCGCTTCCTTCGGCGCCCCAGTTTACATAAAGCCCGTTAGAATAAGGCGCAGCCCCAAAAAGCGTAAAATTCAATGCAAACGTCCCAAGCGAGTACAACTGTCCAACCGCGGCTTTCCACCCGTTCAAGTTAGCCGCGAGCGTCTGGTTTTGTCCGCCGTTTGTTATGTTGGCGAGCGCGCCTGTAATGACGTGTTTCGACCCTAACTTTATCAAACCAACATAATCATTAAGCAAGTACGCATCTGCATCGCTGATGTTTCCGCTGAGTTCATAAATATACATCGCAGTCGAGGTCATGATGAGGGCTATGACAAGCGCGCTTATGGCGATGATTTGACCCGAACACCCACGATTGTTGTGCCTCGGCATCATCTCACCACCGATAACTGCAACCGCAACATGTAAGAACGGTACTGAAAACCTTGACTGGCGCACAGATACTCGACCACAACAACATCGCTTGCCAAGTCGCCGTTAGAAATGGGCACGCTGTTGATTTGTTGCATGTCTTCGTCGTAGACTGTTAGATTGTAAGCAACGCCGAGGGGGAGCGAAAGTTGAAGCATGTTAGACAGAGCCGTCCAGTTGTTTTTGTCAATCAAACTTCCAAGCAAGCCGTCGTCATCGAGTTGAAGTAACGCTTGCATGCCTTGGGCGGTCAAAGTTTTTTGGTCGCCGTTGTAAGGATGCGGCGAGAAAGCAGAACAAATAGCCAACGCAGAGAAAATTATTAGCGCGGATAGAAATGCCTCTGTAACGCGTATCTGTCCCCGATTATTCCTTGGCACGGCTAACTCACTTCCCTGCATGTTATTTGCAACCTGTATAACGCCCCACCTATTGTGACGAGATAAGTGAACGACGCGACGTTTGAGCCTCGAAAGTTTGACGCATCAAAGTTTACTCCTATTCTCAGCGGAATCTGCGGGTACGCTACCCACTCCGCAAACGGTTCGGTGCCGTTCAAACCCGTTAGCACGAGTATGGTTGGGCTTTTGTCAAGAAAACGTGGAACCGCGTATTGAGCAGATTGGGTCGTGTTGGTCAGTTGGGTTAAATTGCTCCAGTAGCCGTAAGATATGGCGTATTTGCCCAAAATTTGCAGGTTGGGGTAGTTGAAAGTAGCGTTTAGCCTATAATCTAATGGACTGAGTTTGATGAATGTGCCGTTTGGCTTGGGCGGCGACGAATTGTGGCTAAAAGCATAAGTGCCGAAACTAACGATGCTCGGGTTGACTTGCGCCTTTGCGAGAACAACAAGTAGAGCGTTGCCGTCTAGATTGTTTGGAAGAGTAACTGTTACGTTTGCTTTTCCGTTGGAATTCGTGAAAGAAGACGTGCCATCCAAGTAATTTCCCACAACAACATAGCACATTAAGTTCGAAACAACGCCGAGCCCAGAGTTTTGTGTGGTTATTTCAAAGAAATAGCTTGTAGAGTTCCCGTTGTTTACGCTGGTGACGAGGGTGATAGAAGTGTTGAAGACAGGGTCGATTTGAATTCTAAGGGCGATGTTGCTTATTCTCAAAGCATCCAATAGTTGCGCGTAGTTAACAGCGTAAATGTTTTGGCTGTTTAATCTTGTGACCTTGTCAACGTCCAACACGTAGGGCTGAAGAGCCGAGTTTGATGCTAACCCGAAATCCGTTAACACGACGTTTTTGTTGCTTCCCCAATCAGAGGGCGTGCCTGGGTTAAGAAGGATGTACTGCGCGAGTTGCTGAAATCTTTCGATGTCGTTTTTGTGGGCTAACCCGTCTAAGAATGGATACAAAATTTTTGGCATGCCAGCCATGACGGCCACTACGAGAATTACGAGGAGCGAGCACGCAAAAAAAGTGTCAATCGTCGTGGTCGGCACCGGGGCACCTCCAAATCATGTCGGGGTGATTGCCTGCATGCCCATTAGAAAACTTTGAGACAGCAAGAGCGACACGTAAGCAGCCACTGCCAGTATGGCGGAATACTTGAACCCTGCCGCAAATGCGCCTTCGCTGATTTTGCCGATGAAGAACCCAGACAGCCAGCATTGGAGAATTATGCCTACCGAAAGGATTATCATCTGTTCCTGCGCGCCTGCCAAGCCAGTTTGTCCCGTCATGCCGGGTAGCGAGATGGTTCCGAGAATGTATATGGTCATGGCGACGATTGTGGTTGTAAGGGCGATTAAGACGCTCCAAATGAACGCTAAGATTACGTAAGGCTTGAGCGTGGCTCGTTTGTTGGATTCTATGTCCTTGGCTTTTTCGCTGTATTCGGACAGGATTTCCAACGCCGTCGCCGAACCGCCGCCGATTTCTATGGTTTCAACCAAGATGAAAAAATGAACAAGCACAGGCCAGCTTCGGATTTTTTTCTTGACGTTTTCGAAGATTTTCTTAAGCGAGACGCCCCATTCAATTTGGCTTCGCACCAAGCCCAGAATGTCTGAGAAGGTTCCGTAAGCGCCTCGTTTGCTGGCGTGGATTATGCTTTTTTCGGGGGACAAGCCGATTTTTCTGGCTTCGCTTACGTCTCTTAGGAAGCTGGGCATGGATTCTTCGGCTGTGAAGTTGACCTTTGCGATTTTGCGGTAACTAAGCCACGGCGGCACGGAGATTATGAGGAAACAAATTGTCGCTACGCCGGTCATGCCTATGGGCGAAACTACCGACTGCAACGAAGGCACCAGCAAGAAAACACTCATCACTCCTATTGCTATGAAAGAAGTGAACAAAGCCCTACGGTAACACTCCCTTAACGAGAGTATGTTCCCCTTCCTCGCAGTATGAGCGATAAAGATGAAAAAAACCGAAAGCATGGGCATGGCTAAGAAAACAAAAAGATAGAGTAAAAAGTTAGAAGCGCCGGTCACGCCACCTGCTGTTAATTCGAAAAAACTACTTGACGACACGACAACGTACAAGATGTACGCGCATAAGGTTACGATAAGCATGACCGCGTATGCCTCGATAAGTGTTCCAAGTTTTTCGATCGCGCGGTTCGAAGCTGCGCTTTGGTTTTCGAACATAGACCGCATTTTGCTCTTCAGAAAACTAACTACGTTGATGCCGCTCTTCACTGAAGACACGTAGCCCGCCAAAAAGTCACGGTACATCCTTGATCTCGTGTTCTCTGCACGCTTGTACATCACGGTCAACGGGTCGTATCCTAAAACTTCCACTTGGCGAACCACTTCTTCGGCTTCTTTTTGAAACGTTGGAAGCAGACTAATTGAACGCATTTTCTTCCAACCATCATAAAGCGTCACTCCGCTCGCTGCCATCAGCGTGAAAAGCATCACAGCAAACGGAAGTTCACGTTCTATTTTATCCGTGTCTTGTCCTTTCTTAAGCGGACCTAGAAAGCGCCCGAACACCTTGCCAAGCAAAAATGAGAAGGACAAAGGTTTTCACCGTCACCAACCGAATTTTTTCGCCAAGTCTTCAAACGTAACTTGCGGGTTGTGGTAGTACTTGTTGAGCACATTGTGTACGTCGCGGTAGTTTCGAATGTTGTGTTCCACCATTTCAAGCAGAACCCGTTCACGATGCTCAAGCTCAGTAAGCAGTTTTTCCATGGGAATGTCAAGGTTTTTGGCGATTTTCTGAAGCAAATAGCTTTTTGCCACGTTTTCTTGGAATACATCTGAGGACGGGTTCCAACTGAAAACCTCGTTTATCGAGTCCGCGCTTTTGAGTTCCTTGATGCTGATGAATTTTCGACTGGATAATCGTTTGCCTGTTTCGAGGAAAATGGGTGTTCTCACGTGCTTGACGACGATGACACAGTTCATAAGTGAAAGGATTGACGGCGGAATATTCATCGGAGGCTGTGTAAGCCTTTTAATCGCCGTTTCAGCATCGTCGGCGTGCATGGTGCAAAGCCCGCCGTGTCCCGTTGCGAGCGCTTGAAAGAGGACATAGGCTTCCTCTCCTCTCACCTCGCCCACGATCACGAGGTCTGGGCGGTGCCTGACGCTGGATTTGATAAGGTCATAAAGCGTAATCTCGCCTTCGTTTTCTGTGCCGAACCCTGATCGAGCAATAGTGGAGGTCCAGTTCTCGTGGGGCAGGTTTATCTCTGCGACTTCTTCGACTGAGATGATTTTGTAGTTTGGTCTTATGAGGCAGGCGATGGCATTGAGGGCAGTTGTTTTGCCTGCTCCTGTGGCGCCGAGAATCATAACGGACATCTTGTTTTCCATGAGAAGCCACAAGTACGCGCCTATAGTTTCGTTGATGGTTTCGTTTTCAATTAGGTCAATTATCGTAAACGGGTCTTTTCGAAATTTGCGTATGGTGAAGCTTGTACCCGAAGGCGTGGTTTCTCTGCCGTACGAAACTGCCAAGCGGTGTTTTCCCGGGAGTGTGACGTCAACGATTGGGAAGGCGAGGCTTACGTGTTTTCCTGCCTTGTGTACCACGCGCATGATGAAATCGTCAAGTTCCTCTTCTTCCTTGAAGATAATGTTGGTTTTGATGTTTTCGTATTTTCTGTGCCAGAGGAAGATGGGTTTGTTGACGCCGCTGCAGCTGATGTCTTCCACGTACTCGTCAAACATTACGGGGTCAATCTTGCCATAGCCGACTATGCCCCGTTCGAGATAGTAAACAATCTTTCTTATGCCGATGGGCGTAATCGTTTCGAGGGCTTTTTTGTGGTTCTCTATGATCTCGGGCATTTGTCTGTGGAAGGATTCCGCTAATGTTTCGTCGCTTTCGGGTGCCTTTAACTCGTATTCTAGAATGTTATGCATTCGTTCGAACGCTTCTCTTTCTTCCTTATTCAGCGGCAACTCGTCAACGATGTAAAGATGATCCAATGTTTCCTCGTGTTGGACGATAGTAGCGTAAGAGAACGGCGGTTTCAGCGGGTAGGTTTCCACTTCGAAATATCCCTCGGGAGGGCTCCATTTTTTGAGGTCAAGAAATCCCACTAACTCTTCTTCGGATAATTTTTGAAGTTCAGCCTCACTTTTTTTCTTGCCATTCTTTTTCAGTCCCTTCAATTCCTGTCCTCCCTAGCGTTGGTTAAGTAAATTTGGACGACCGACCCGTTCATGAAACTCTTCAAAACTGCTATTCCAAAACCGCTTGTGTACTGTCCCGAGGCGTAGGGTTTTCCGGCGAGATAGACCCGATGATTTGTAACCGTGTTTTCCGTGATTTCGCCAAAGCCGCCCTCTACCCACGATTGAACAGTGTCGTTGCGGAGGCGGAGCCAATAAGATTTGTCGCCGATTTTTGAGGGCAGGTTCAAATAACCTTGCGTGTTTGAGTTCGCCGTTGTCAGAGACTGGAGTTCTGTGGCTTTGGCGGCCACACAACTTAGCAGGTTGTCCAATTGTTCTGTTTCAGGTATGAAACGCAGAGTCGCGGCGTAGGAGTTGAAAGAGAAAATTAGAAGCGTGCCAACTGCGGTCATGGCGGCGAACATGTAAACATACGCTGGTATTATTGATGGCAAGTTTAGACCTCCACGCGCTGTAGTTGAATGTTGCAGACCACGGTTTCCACGTTTATGACAACGCCCGTGGGATTGCTCGAAATCGGGAGAGAAACTACGCCGTTTTTGTCGTCAAAGACCGTTTTCACTTGGAGAGACGAAACCGTGTAGGCTAAGTTATAACTTCGCAAAGTGGAAACTACGTTCACACTTCGAATTTTGAGGTAAAATCCGCTCAACAACGTGAGGCTTTGAGAAAGGTTCATGTTGACAACGTAAATTCGTACGGTGTTCACTGGCTTGCCCTCGTCAGAACCAGTCACGGCAACCGAGGCAAACGGTCGATAGGAAAGCGTTATTTCTTGGGCGGTTTCGCCGGTGGTGATTTGAAGTTGCGCCATTGTCGAGGCACTGCTGTTTACAATGACTCTGTTGTCGCCTTTTAGGAAAAATCCGCTTGCGCCGGGTTCGGCGTATGAAAGCACATAAACTGCTTTTCCGACTGGGCTGTTAAAGACTATATCATAAAAAACATTGTCAGTAACGTTTACAAGTAAAACTTTAGCGGTTGGCAAGATTTTGAAGCTTCCGCCGAGATCATCAAAATAATAAACTCTAGACGCGCCTGTAGACCACAGAATGTTTTCTATGTTGCTTTCTAGCGCAGTCATTGATTGTTTGGCGGCGGAAAAGTTTAGCAGTTGCCCTCGCGCGGATATTCTCGTCATGGCGATGTAGTAGGTGGCGGTGATTATGAGCATTAAAGAAACAAAAAGCATAAGAAACGTCACGGGCAGCGCCGTGGCTCTCCTAGACCTGCATACTTGCGAATACTGTTTCCTCACGCTTTCTCTATCCACCTAGGCACACCCGGATAAGTTAATGAAAGGAGGGGAGGGGACTCCTGGAGTGCGTATGCAAAGAGAGGAGTTCCAGCCTCCCTTAGTTCTCCATGCACACTTCAATCATTCAGCATAAGATATGTTGGTTTGTGTGTAACCGAACACTACACATTGAGAATCTGAATCCAAGATAAAACAGAGAAGCACAAGATTGACACGATAACAAAAAAATAGAGGGAAAAAAGAAAAAAGGGAGTGTGGGCTATCTAGCGCGTTTACTGTGCAGCTTCAACGTTGCACTCTTGTGACCAGTGAGCGTTCGCAGTGTAGACTGTGATCTCTACTGGAGTGCCGACGTCGTTCTGGCCAACGCTGTCTGGGCTGTCGATGTAGAAGACTATTGTCCAACCTGATTTCAACGTAACATCGTCAGAAGCCTGTGTCAAAGTTCTCGAAGCATTCTGTATCGTGTGGCTGTAGGATGTGCCACTGAGTTGGGTTGGAGTAACGGTCAAGTCCATTGTGATGGTTACGCTGTTGGTTCTCCAATAGTAAACGTCTGTCCAGTCTGATGTTTGACTGCGCGCGGTGATTTTGTCGATAACAACGTCTTTGCCGCCTGTGTTAATCAGTACAAAAGCAGCTTGAGCCCATCCGCCTGTTGTGTTGTACCATACGTGTAGTTTTGACATGTAGAGTGATTCTTGCTGGACACGGTTGGTGGTGATGTTGATTGTGTAGAAAGTGACGACTGTGGCGAGGAGCACTGAGACGACGAGGATGATCAGCGTTGTCACTACTGTGCTAAGCCCTTTCTTACTCTTTAGCAAGTTCTTCATTTCTAATTTCTCCGTGCCAGAGGGTTTTGAAACAAAAAAGATATGATAATTTGTGCGTAGAACTGTACTACACATACACAAAACATGGTTAACGAGTTATTCAAAAGGGCTCAAACAAAGCGTTGTGGGTTGAAAAAGAAAAAGAAGAGCGCTTTTATTGTGCAGCTTCGACGTGAGCCTCTTGTGTCCAGTGGGCGTTCGCCGTGTAAACGGTGACTTCAACTTCCTTACCGACATCGTTCTGGCCGATGCTGTCAGGGTTGTTGATGTAGATGACGATTGTCCAGCCTGATTTTAAGGTGATGTCGTCAGTCGCTTGGATCAGGGTTCGGGAAGCGTTCTGAATTGTGTGGCTGTAGGTTGTGCCAGAGAGTTGTGTAGGCGTTACAGTGAGGTCTATCGTGACTGTCACCGTGTTGGTTCTCCAATAATACACATTGCTCCAGTCGCTCGTTTGGCTTCTGGCTGTAATCTTGTCAATAACGACGTCTCGGCCGCCGGTGTTTACCAGCACGAAGGCGGCTTGCGCCCATGTCGGCGAGGTAGTGTTAAACCATACGTGTAGTTTTGACATGTAGAGTGATTCTTGCTGGACACGGTTGGTGGTGATGTTGATGGCGTAGAAAGTGACAATTGTTGCCAGCAAAACAGAGACCACTAGAATTATCAGTGTAGTAACTACTGTGCTGAGCGCTTTCTTATTTTTCATAACGCACTTCATATTTTCAACTCGCTCCGTTTGAAAAAAAATAACGCCACGCGAAAATATCGTCATTTGTGTGTGAAAAAAGAGACGCATGTTAGGAATTCAGATTACAGCTATAGCGAAGATATGAAAATTGAAATTGCGGTTTATCTTGATGCTGTTTGAGCCACTTCTAACGGGGTTTCGGTTCCCCACAGTTCGCCGAACAATTTGCCTAAGGCTTTGGTGAAGGCGCTGTAGTTTGTCCACAAGGCAGTAATTCTTTCTCGTCTTCCACGAGCATCTTCAGCGTCTCCGTTGTTTTTCCGTATAGACAGGAGAATCTGCTCTTGATCAGTTATGATGAAACTTGGCAAATCGTCAATGTCGGCATTCGAGTATTTCACGTTCAGTTTGGTCTTCTCCACAAAGAATCGGCTCTTAGGCGAATGATTCGTCAACACCATGACATC
>JAWBOF010000032.1:0-10908 GCA_038826685.1 Bathyarchaeia archaeon | reverse complement strand
CGCCATCTTTTTGGGACGGGCCACATGCAGTTGGGTTTGCCCGTTTGGTTTTGTGCAGGAAATACTGAGCTATTTTAAGCGTCGCAAGATGCAAGTGTCGCCGAGGACTCATCAGCAGATGATTTATCTAAAGTATGCGATTTTGGCTATTGTTTTGTTGATTAGTTCGAGTCTGGGGCTTTCATTAGTCATGGGCGTAGGCGACAGTTACAGGAATGCGTTGGGCGAATTTGGGGAAGCACCCTTTAACTTTCTCAACCCGGCGGACACTTTGTTCGCCATTATCCCTAAAATGTCACTTGACTTACGCTATGCAATCAGTGAACAATCGATTAACGCCATCTTAGGCGGCGTATCGTCTTTCTCTTTGCTTTTCTGGGTACGCGTGGCCATCCTTGTAGTCGTCATAATCTTAGCCGTCTACATTCCCCGTGTATGGTGCCGTTACTTCTGTCCTCACGGAGCCGCTTTGGCTTTCTTGAACCGTTTCAGTTTTTTGGGCTTGAAAAGAGAAGCAATAAAATGCACAAAAGCGACGTGCCACGACTGCGTCCAAGTTTGCCCCATGAAGGTTCCTATTCTAGATCTTCCTTGGGAAAAATTCACCGACCCAGAGTGCATCTATTGTCTCAAGTGCGTGGATGCGTGTTCCACCAAAGCGATAAAACCGAAATTTCCGTAAAAACAGAATGAACGCAAAATAAGTATTCCAGTTAGGCAACGTTTAATTTGTGAGAAACGTCTTTCTTTTTGGAGTGACTTGCCATGCAGGAAAGAAAACGAAGAGATGAACTTCCAAGCTTAGACGCCGCAACAGAAGAGTTGCTCGTAAACGATGGCGGTATAGAATTGGGCTCTGGATATTCCATCGCCTTGGACAACGCCGACGGCATAACGGTTGTTCACGTGAAAACCTATGGAGAAGTAGATTCCATACTGTTACGAAGAAAACTACAGCAACACTACCCAGGAGCTAAAATTGAAGGATTAACCACGCAGCCCACCGTGCAAATAGCAAAAGACCAACCCAAAAAAGAAAAAAAGGCCAAAAAGCAATTATGATCCGTTTCTCGCCCAAAATTTGAGACCACGACACGAGATTGAAATAAAAGACAAAACGCTCCTTTATATATTTCACTCTTGAAAGCCGTCTCTACCTTTTTTCAAACAAAACCATAATCCAGTTTTTGAAATTGATGATGCAATTTTCCTTAATAATTTTATTAGTTAAACAAACAGTCTTCGATGATTATTGTTAGGCATATGGTTGGAGCTGTTAAGCGTTTTTGTGTTACATTTTATGGAGCCCCGGGCGGGATTTGAACCCGCGACCTGCGGTTTACGAAACCGCTGCTATGGCCGAGCTTAGCTACCGAGGCGTTGTTTTTTGGGTGTTGTGCTTTATTGAAGCGTGTCGGTGAAGTTAGAGATATTCTTTTCTGGTGGTTTTTTGTGCGATTGTTTTTAAGATGTCGTGCGTATTATTGATTTGTTGGAAGGGTTGTGCTTGGTTTCCGTGGCAAGTATGGGTGAGCGAAAGGTGATCGAAACGATTTTTCACAGGTTGGCTTTGCCTACTATGCCGATTCCCTTTGGTGATGATGTTGCTGGCGTGGATGTTGGGCGGGGGGCGGTTGCGGTTTTGAAGACGGATATGTTTGTTGGGAAAACAGATATGCCGCCGGCTATGAATTTTTGGCAAGCAGCACGCAAGGCGGTGGTGATGAATGTTAGCGATTTTTCGGTAAAAGGTGTGAAGCCGATGGTTTTGTTGGTTTCTTTGGGGTTGCCCCCTGATTTTTTGAAAGCGGATGTTGAACAGTTAGCGGAAGGCTTGAATGCTGGAGCGAGGGAATATGGTGCTTATGTGATTGGTGGCGACACGGGCGAAGCATCTGATCTGATAATAAGTTGTTCGCTTTTTGGGATTGCTAAGAAGCGTTTTCTAATGTTGCGAAACGGTGCAGAAGCCGGAGACATTGTGGCCGTTACTGGGTTTTTCGGCAGAACATCCGCGGGGTTGAAGGTACTTTTGGAAGGGCTTGTTGTTCCTTCGAGGATTAAGCGTTTTCTTTTGGAGGCGGTTTTGTTGCCTAAGGCGCGGTTAAAGGAAGGTTTAGCTCTAGCGGCGACGGGTGCTGTGTCGGCGTCTATTGATTCCAGTGACGGTTTGGCGTGGAGTCTTTATGAGCTTAAAAAAGCAAGCGGGACAGGTTTCTTGATTGATAATCTTCCAGTTGCGCCAGAAGTTTTAGAGTTCGCTAAACGAAACCATATTGATCCGCGACCGTTGGTGTTGTATGGGGGTGAAGAATACGAGTTGGTGGTTACGGTCAAGCCTAATCTTTGGAAGAAAGCCGTTGCCGCGGTGGAACGAGTCGGCGGTTCGCTTATCAGGATAGGCAAGGCTACAAAAGACGCTGATGTGGTTCTTCAAGTGAAAGGAGAAACCGTGCCAATAGAGCCTAAGGGTTGGGAGCATTTCAAAAGCAAAGGATGAAAGAGGTTTTTGTTTGGTTAAATCTTGTGATGTTGGCAGCTTACCATTTCCTCAGGATTTGGAAAAATACGTGAAAGGTGCTGAGGCGTTTGAGGAAGGAAGGTTTGACGAGTGGGCGGAGTATTTTGAAAAAACTGTCACAAGCGTTTTTTTGGACAAGTTGCACGCCGGGATAGATGTGCCTAATTTTCCCCAGTTTCGCGATATGAGCCTGATGTTTTTGGATATGATGACGGGTTTGGAGAAAACAAGGGAGGGCTACGTGGAAGTTGAGCGTTTAGAATTGAAGTCAGGACGAGGATGTTTGCCCGAAGTTTCGGCATTGAAGAAGAACGCTCGTGTGATTCATGAAAAACATGGAAAACCCTTCAGTATGCGGGTTTGCGTTACTGGTCCTTACACGTTGGCTTCATTTTTTCCTTATCGAACCAGCGAAACTTTTGGCAACCTTGGGGCAATTCTTTCACGTATCGTTGAGCGTAATGTTTTCCGTGAAAAGGCCGGCGGTGTGGCGCTTGTTTCGGTTGATGAGCCACTTTTTGGGGTGTTAGATGATCCCTTGATTGATCGTGGTTCTCTTGGGAGGGAGAACTTGTTTAGCGCATGGAAGGATATTTTTGGTTCCGCCAAGGCTACAGGTGTGCAAACTTGTCTTCATCTCCATAACACTTCTGATGATCTTTTTTGGGGCGTCGAGGGTTTGGATGTGGTGGAGTCACACGTGGACGATTCAATTTACAAGTTGAAAAAAACAAAAGAGCTTTTGGAGGCGGAAGACAAGTTTTTGAAGGCAAGCGTATGCGTAACTGATTTTGACAGACTTATCAAAGACGCTGTTGGGAAATCCTCGGCAGATAGGTTGAGCGATTCGTCGCTAAATCAGGAGTTGGCTGAGGTTTGGAAGAAGATTCGGAAAGGGTTAATCGCACCGGAGATGTTTCTGGAAACCGAAGAAGTGATCAAGCAGAGAGCATTAAGAGTTGTCGAGCAGTTTGGCGCTGAGCGGGTTCTGTTCGCGGGACCTGAGTGCGGCCTGCGTGGGTTCCCGAGTTACGCGTGTGGCATTGAGTGCTTAAGACGAGTGGCAAAAACAACAAAGCAACTAAATGTTTAGGGGTTTAGGGTATTCTAAAGATCATGGGTTTATGGCTATTTTTACGTCTCTTTTCGAGGTGGTTAGTGTTTCGAATGCTTCTTTTATTTTTTCCAACGGCATTTTTCTCGTTATCAACGGTTTTACGTCAATAGTTTTTGATGCTATGAGGTTTAGTGCTTTTTTGAAGTGGGCTGGTGTTGTATGGAATGCGCCTATGACTGTGAGGTCGCCGTAGTGAAGCATCTCCGTGCCCACCCGTATTTCAGTGTTCGGCGGACAACCACCGAACTCCAAAACCGTTCCACCCTTCCTCGCCATTTTCAACGCTTGCTCCCAAGTGCTCGGCTGCCCAATTGCCTCAATAACCACGTCCGCACCATAACCACCCGTCAACTCTCGCACTCGCTCTACCGCATCCTCACGCCCCGCGTTTACAACCTCGTCCGCCCCCAACCCAACCGCGAACTCCAACCGTTCATCCACCAAATCCACGACCAAAACTCGCTCCGTACCTAACCGTCGAGCCACGAGCAAATGTAATAACCCAATCGGACCCGCGCCGATAATCGCCACAGTATCGCCCAACTTAACACCCGCCTTCTCAGCCCCACGCAACACACAAGCCAAAGGCTCTGTAATCGCGGCTTCTTCGAAAGAAACATGCGCTGGAATTTCCTGCATATTTACCAAAACCATCCGCGACGGCACCTTAATGTACTCCGCATAAGCGCCCCAAAGCCACAACATATCCTCGCACAGGTTGAAGTTTCCGCGCTGACACATACGGCATCGCAGACAAGGCGCACTATTACCCGCCCGCACACGCATACCACGCTTCGGCCAAGCAACGTCCTCGCCAACCTCGACTACTTCACCCGCCCACTCATGCCCAAACACAGTCGGCAGTTTAATCACGCCTTCCACGTAGCCGCGATTAAAAATCTTCAAATCAGTCCCGCACGTCGTTGCCGCCTTAACCTTGACCAGCACTTCGCCGTGTCCAACCTCGGGCTTCACTACTTCCTCCACACGCAGATCCCTAACCCCGTAAATCATCGCAGCAAGCATCTTCCCACCACCGTCACTCATTAAAAACCACCACCTTCAAGCATTCCTTGCTTCGAGCCGCCGTCCGAAACGCCTCGCCCACCCGACTTAACGGAAACCTATGAGTAATCAACCCTTTCGCGTCTATTCGCTTGGACTGAATCAACTCCAAAGCCACCTGCGTCTCCAAGTGACTCGTCGAATAAGACGGCACTAACCTAATCTCGTTAAAGAAAAGTCTATGAGGGCTGATCGAAAGAACCTGATCGGGAGAAGTAGGTGCAAAAACACAAACCGTCCCGCCTCTACGGCAAACATCCAAGGCAGACTCGTAAGCCTTCACGTTTGGCGCAGTCACAACTACAACATCCGCGTGTCTACCTCCACTCACGGCTTTAACTCTCTCCACAAGACTTTCATGCTCCACGTTTACAGTCACGTCAGCGCCAAACCGTTTCGCAATCTGAAGACGATAATCCACCATGTCCGCAACCACAACCACACCCGCACCAGAAAGCCTCGCCAACGCCACGTTGATAACGCCTGCCGGACCAGCACCAACAACCACTACACAACTACCAAACTCAATTCCGCATTTCTTCATCGCCCTAACTCCGCAAGCAACGGGCTCGATGAGCGTGGCTTCCTCAAATGAGACATCGTCGGGAATTTTCAAAGTGTCGACTCGTAAGTTATCCGCGGGTACACGGAAAAATTCTGCGAAACCGCCGGGTTCCAGATGAGTTTTGCCAAATTTTTCGCACATCGTAAACGCGCCGTGGCGGCAATAATGACAAGTGAGGCATGCTACGTGATGATGCGCAAAAACTCGGTCGCCAACACGGAAGCCCTCGACCTTATTCCCAACCTCGACAACTACGCCCGCAGGCTCGTGCCCAAGCATCAAAGGCGCACGTTTCTCTAGGTACCATTCCATCAAATCTGAACCGCAAACTCCACAAGCCTTCATTTCAACCAAGACTTCATCAGCACCGATTCTAGGCTTCGGGACTTCCTCGACACGCACATCATCCAAACTATAATACACCGCCGCCCTCAACGCTCAAACCAACCGTTCTTTTTTGAAAAGAAATCGCACTTAAGCCTTAAGGCTTTCCACGAAAATCCACTTTTCGTCGTGTCTGTTCTAGTTTTCACATCCAAAAAACTTTTATCTAAAGAAACAAAAGGCTTGACCATGAAAATCCAAAAACCAGACCGACTAACCGGCTACGTCTTGTTGATAATCGGGCTAATTATCCTGTTCATTCCCATCTTCATCTCCATCCAAATCCTGCTCGGCAACATGCCCATCCCAACGTTCGTCCAAAAACCCTCAGTTACTGGCACGGATTCAGCCGCAGAAATAGCACGGGTCATCGCCGAAGCTTTTCCGCTGCTTAACGTTATTCCAACGTTTCTGCTGTTCGTAGTCTTGGTCTATGCAGGAAGCGTTCTAATGGGCAAGGGCGTCGGGTTGATCAAAGAAATTCAATGGAAAGTCACGAAAGCACCGAAGGAAGAAAAAACAGAAGAAACCGCCGAAGCAGAAGAAACCGAGGAAAAAGAAGCCAAACCAAAGAAAAAAGCCTAACGCACAAAGTTAGCCCAACAACCTTATTTATTTCTTCCAACAACTTTTGCGAAAGGAATTGAAGAGAAGGTTCAGTGTTTCTGGAGGTGATGTTTTGAGGAAGAAAACAATGCTCGGGTTGGCAATTATGCTGGTAGGCGTCGTTTTTGTGCTTTACGGCTTTTACTGGGTGCTTACAACCGAATACGTGGAAGCCAACGTTCGCATACTAGTCTCGCGTGGCTTTGCTGCGATAATGGTGGGCGTAATCGTCTTAATCAACGGTGTCGTGGTGCAAGGATACAAGAACTACTACGCACTTACGATCCACTTGCTTGCGAACGTACCTTACGCCGTTGCGATTTGGAGCATATTCAACATGGGATACCAACCCTCTCCGCCGACTGACCCGCAAGAATACCTCATGGCAACATTAATTTACTGGATAATCGGCGCAATTCTTAACGTAGGCGGAATCGCAGCCAACCGTTTCGCAAAAGAAAAAACACCAACAACGAAAACAACGTGATTTTTCTTGTTAGGAAATGCTGGCGGCTTCTAGGATTTTTTTGATTTCTTGCAGGAATTTGGCAGCCGGGGCGCCGTCTACGATTCGGTGGTCGTAAGATAAGCTTAGGATCATAATTGGTTTGACGACGATTTCTTTTCCCTCAACAACAGGCTTGTTTACGACTCGACCCACGCCGAGAATGGCAGCTTCGGGTGGATTAATTATCGGCGTGAACAAGTCTACTCCGTACATGCCCAGGTTGGTGATGGTGAAGGTTCCGCCCGTGACGTCCTCTTTTGTCAGTTTGCCTTCTCTCGCTTTGGTTGCTAGTTCCTTTAATTCGGAAGCGATTTCTGTGACTGTTTTCTGGTCGGCGTTGTGGATGACGGGTACGATTAATCCTTGCTCGGTTGCAACCGCCACGCCGATGTTAATGTCCTCGTAAACCCGAATTTTCTCGTCCTCGGTTAAAGTTGAATTCAAGAGTGGGTGTTTCTTCAAAGCGAGCGCAACGGCTTTAACCAGCAATTCGGTGTAAGAAAACTGCTTTTCTTCCCTCACCTTGGCTAAATTTGCCATGTCGACTTCCATTACCACGGCGCTGTGGGGAGCGGTCTTCATGCTTCTGGAGACTCTTTCAGCCGTGGTCTTTTTAATCCCAGTTAACGGTATGATTTCCTTCACTCTCGGGAAGGATTGACGTGTTTCTTCGATAAAGCGACGTACATCATCCTCTGAGATTCTGCCTTCCGGACCGCTACCTTTTATTTGAGTTAAATCTACGCCGTGTTCTCGTGCCAGTCGTTTGGCGGCTGGAGAGGCGGGAACTCGTTGCTCGATGCTTTCTATGGTTTCGAGTTTTGCTTCTGCTGTGACTGCTTCTTTTGTTTCTTCGAGAACTGGTGTTGAAGGCGCCTCGATTGCAGGGATTTCTTCGTCAGGCGCGGCTATGATGGCTAAAGTCGCGTTCACGGGCGCGTCCATGCCCTCTTCGACTAGTATTTTCCGCACGATTCCCGATTCAGGGGCTTCAACGTCGAAAGTAACCTTTTCGGAGAGCACCTCAACTAGCGGCTCGCCCTTGTTTATGGGTTCGCCTTCTTTCTTGAACCATTTTATCACTGAGCCTTCTTTCATGGTGAGGCTGAGGCGCGGCATCACAATTTTCGTCACCAAACACGTTCACCTTCATGGTTAAACAATTTCTTTTACAGCCTTTATTATTCGGTTTTCGTCGGGGATAACGAATTTTTCGAGCGGTGGGCTAAACGGAATCGGCGTGTCAGGCTCGGCAACCCGCTTAATAGGTGCGTCCAAATAATCAATGGCTTCTTCAGCTACTACGGCGGCAATTTCAGCGGTCACGCCGGCGGTTTTGCAGTCTTCAGAAACGATAACGATTCTGCCTGTTTTCTTCACAGACGCAAGTAATGCGGCTTTGTCCAGCGGGATAAGCGTCCTCGGGTCTATAACCTCGACGCTTATGTTTTCCTTGCTTAAACGTTCTGCGGCAGCAAGGGCTTGGTGCACCATAAACATAGTCGCAAAAACTGTCACGTCCTTTCCTTCACGTTTTACGTCGGCTTTTCCAAAAGGCAAAGTGTACTCTTCCTCAGGTATCATGCCCTTTAACGGATAAAGAAGTTTATGCTCACAGAAAAACACTGGATTATCACCCCGTATGGCGGTCTTCAGCAGTCCCTTCGCGTCGTAAGGTGTCGAGGGCACGGCGACGTACAAGCCGGGAACGTGCATAAACCATGCCTCAAGGCTTTGGGAATGGTGCGAAGCGATGTTAACGCCTCCGCCGAATGGTGTTCGAATGACCATGGGTGCCTTGGCTTGGCCGCCAAACATGTACCTTATTTTTGCTGCTTGGTTGGCGATTTGGTCCATGGCGAGTGCGGTTAGGTCGCCAAACATAATCTCTGCTACTGGACGCATGCCCGTGATTGCTGCTCCGACTGCTGCGCCTATGATCGTTGATTCGGATATGGGAGTGTCTCTTACTCTTTCGTCGCCGAACTCTTCAGCCAAGCCGTTTGTAACTTTAAACGCGCCACCCCAAAAGCGTCCAATGTCTTCGCCGAGCAGAAAAACCGTCTTGTCGCGTCGCATTTCTTCTCGTAAAGCCTCACGAAGCGCGTCACGATACGTTATTTCCTTCACTTTTGTTTTCACGGCTCCTTCCTACGCATAAACGTCTTCTAATGCCTCCTCGGGCTTCGGGTAAGGACTCTCGAGTGCAAACTTGACGGCGTCGTTGATTGTGGCGGTCACTTTGGACTCGATTTCTTTAGCCTCTTTCTCCGTAAGCACGTGCATTTTGAATAGTTGTTCTCGAAAACGAATAATCGGGTCTTTTTTTAGCCACTCTGCAACTTCTTCTTTTGGGCGATAAGTAGCGGGGTCGACCCTCGAATGTCCCTTATGCCTATAAGTTTTGCACTCTATCAAGGTCGGCCCTTTCCCTGCGCGGGCTCTTTCCACCGCCTCTTCGGTCACCGCATAAACTGCTAAGACATCGTTTCCATCAACCGTGACTCCTGGAATCCCATAAGCCGAAGCTCTTTCAGCAACATTCTCTATGAGCATAACTTGCGATTGACGGGTCCCCATAGCGTAAAGGTTGTTTTCGCACACGAACAAAACTGGAAGCCTCCATGTCGCAGCAAGGTTGATGCCCTCGTGAAACGTGCCTTGATTAGACGCACCGTCACCGAAAAAACACGCACAAACCTGGTCTGTCCCCCTAAGTTTAATGGATAACCCAGCCCCAGAGGCTATCGGAATCCCAGCGCCAACGACTGCTGTGGCGCCCAGCATGCCAATGTTAAAGTCAGCGATGTGCATCGACCCTCCTTTGCCTTTGCAGTAGCCGGTTTTTTTGCCCAAGATCTCGGCCATGGTCTTCTTCAAATTTGCGCCTTTCGCGATGCAATGCCCGTGGCCGCGGTGGGTGCTGACGATGTAATCCTCCCGTCTAAGCGCCGAACAAACACCCACGGCGACGGCTTCTTCTCCAGCATAAAGGTGAATTGTGCCCGGCACGAGATTTTGACCGTACAACTCATAGACTTTTTCTTCGAAAAACCTGATTTCCAGCATTTTCGTGTACATTCTGGCTAGTTTTTCTTTATCGCGAGTCATTTCTTCTGCGTCCTTCTGTGCGTTGCATATTTCGATGTTCGATTAGATAAATTATGTCTTTTCTGGTTTACTCGACGTCGACGGGATTAAAATTGAACTTTTTGTGTTTATTGAAAGTTTAAATCGGGTCGGTACAAACACAAATCTTATAACGTATCCTTCTCAATACCATGCACTCGTTGAGAAAAAATGCCAGAAAACCTCGGAATGGAAAAAATCGGCGAGTACGCCTTCTTGGCTTTCGTCATAATCGCAGTAGTGGCTGGAATAGCCTACGGCTATAACGAGTCAGTAACATCGTTTGTTAGCCCCGACAGATGGGACCCAGGATGGATTTACCTGCTCATGGTAATTTTCGGTGTCATAATCGGCCTTGTCTCGATAACCGAAAAAGAGGCGACTCCGTTTCTGATTGCGGCTATTGCGTTGATTGTGGCGAACTCAAATGTTCCTTTCACTTACATCAACAACATCGCAGACCCGTTAGGGTACATGATCACGTGGATCGTAAGACTCATCGCCACCTTCGCTGCTCCAGCAGCAATTATACTGGCTGTAAAAGCAATCTTTGCGTTGGCAAGGACGAAGTAGACTTCCTACAGCGTTTCTCTTTCCTTCCTTTTTTTCTTGATGTCGGTTATTTTGCGTATTCATAGAGGAATGTTGCGATTGATTTTTCGTTGTTCTTGATGCCTTCGACCACGAAGTATTCGTTTGGTGAGTGCATTTTGCCGCCGTGGCCGAGTCCGCCGATGACGAAGGGTAGGTTTAACGGAGGTTGGTTAAATATGTAAAAGGGTGCAGAGCCTGCCAGTCTTGGCCAGATTTCTGGCTCGTATCCGTGCTGCTTATAGGCGCGTATCATGGCTTGGACGCATTCCTCTTTAACCGATGTCTGCGCCCACGGGTAGCAGTCGTGAACATTCACTTTTATGTCGGAGTAACCTTTTCTGCGCAGGTGTTTTTTGAGCTTGTTTATGATTTCGTCCGTCTGCATGCAGGGTACAAGAAGGATGTCAATTTTCGCTTTA
>JAWBOF010000031.1:0-11011 GCA_038826685.1 Bathyarchaeia archaeon | reverse complement strand
CTTCAGTCGCTTTAGCCAACGCCCGAGCTGATTTTTCGTTTAACATTTTCTCTTGCAGAATCGTGTAGCGTTCGGGGCGAATTTTCTGCGCTTTAACCAACGCTTGAACGATGTCCTCTGGTTCCACACCGAGTTCCTCCGCAGTCGTGGGTGCACCTACCCGCCGCAACTTATCCCTTATGCGTCTCCAGTTAAGCCCATAAAGGTAAGCCATCATGATAGCACCAACGCCACACTGTTCTCCATGCAACGCTGGACAAGACGCTACGGCGTCCAAAGCATGACTAAACATGTGCTCCGCGCCACTACCAGGACGACTGCTCCCCGCAATACCCATAGCTACGCCGCAACTTATTAGCGCCTCTAATAACACGCGCAGTCCTTCTTCATTACCAGGTCTCATTAAATCAGCGTTTTTCATAACCAGTTGAGCACTCATTAAAGCCAAACTACCCGCGTACTCGCCATAATACTCGCCCTTCACTTTATGCGCCAAACGCCAGTCCCGCACAGAAGTAAACTTGGCTATGGCGTCGCCGCATCCGCTGGCGGTTAAGCGATAAGCCGACTTGATAATCACGTCCGTGTCGGCGATAATGGCCATGGGTGACTGTGCCATCACCGAAAACGGTTTCTCCAAACCTTTAATCGAGGCCAGCGGGCTAGCGATGCCGTCGTGTGACGCTGTGGTTGGAATGCTGAAGTATGGTATTCCGTTGTGAGCAGAAGCAAGTTTCGCAGCGTCGATTTTTGTGCCACCGCCGATTCCGAGAACGAGTTGGGGTTTTAGTTTCTTGATCTTCAATTCGACTGCTTTAACGTTCCACAGTGTGGGTGACGATACGCTGATGTGCCCAACGTTCATACCTGCGTCCTCGAGTAGGTCCATGACCTTGCGTCCAGCAATCTCCTGCGTTTTTTTGCCAGTGACGACGAAGGCGGTTTTCGAGAACCCCAGCCTCTTACAAATGTCGGCCACTTGGTTTAGGGTTCCGCGGCCAACCACAACTTCTCGAGGCAACTGCATCCGATGAAGCTTTAAAGTCAAACTTTCTCCCTTACGAATCATTGCCTTTAGGCTATATTATTCGAAACATTTTTAAATTCGTCGGTAAAGAATACATCACGCCTACTTCCTATGCGAAGTAATATATGTATGTTTAGTTTTCGGAGATGCGAAAAAGATGCGAGAGGTACCAAAAGAATTAATCTTGAAAGGAACAACCACGATAGGCGTTGTCTGCAAAGACGGCGTTATCCTTGCATCAGACACTAGGGTAACCATGGGCTATTTTGTGGCACATAAGAAGGGCAAGAAAATTTACCAGATAGACGACCACTTAGCCATGACGATTGCAGGCAGCGTTGCTGACGCCCAAAAAGCGGTTGACATTCTCAAAGCAAACGCCCAACTGTACAAGCTTTCTTACGGAAGACCCATCCCAATCAACTCAGCCGCGAGAGTAATCGCAAATCTACTAGGCTCGGTACGGTATGCGCCTTTGGCCACACAAGTGTTAATCGGCGGCATAGACACGACGGGACCACACATTTACATGCTTGACCCCCTCGGCAGCGTAACAGAAGAAAAATGTGTTTCCACGGGTTCTGGTTCACCGATTGCTTATGGCGTTTTGGAGGACAAGTATAAGGAAGACGTAGAAATCAAAGAATTTACGCCCATTGTAGTGAAGGCTGTTAATGCGGCGATGAAAAGGGATGCCGCTAGCGGTGGCAGTTTTGACGTCGTAATCATCGACGAAAACGGTTTCAGAGAATTAGGCGACGATGAAAAACGCAAATTTGTAGAGTAACCCTAAAAAGGAGCGAAACTTTAGCGTGACGGCGTTCGAGAAGACAAAAGTAGAAATTAGCCAAACAGTCCTAGAACACGTGCCGAAAGAAGCAGAAATAACCCGCGTCGAATTCGAAGGCCCAGCACTAGCCATATACACCAAAAAACCAGAGATGCTCATAGAACAGAGCCAAATCATCGCAAACATCGTAAACATCATCCGAAAAAGAATCGTTGTCCGTTCAGACCCGCTCGTAAGAGTGCCCGAAAAAGAAGCCGAAAGACTCGTAGCCGACATAATACCAAAAGAAGCCGAAACAACAAACATAAACTTCGACCCCAGCCTAGGCGAAATCATAATCGAAGCCAAAAAACCCGGCCTAGTAATAGGCAAAGACGGCGCAGTTCTTCAAGAAATCGTCAGAAAAACCCGTTGGCGACCACGCATCCTGAGAACTCCCCCTCTTAATTCTAAAATCGTAGCCCACATGCGACACTATCTTCACTCCGAAAGCAAGGAAAGAGAGAGAATACTCCGAACAGCGGGAGAAAGAATCTTCAGACCCCAAATTCACGGAGTCGGAGACGTACGTATCACTGCTCTCGGAGGTTTTCAAGAAGTCGGCAGATCATCGATACTTCTACAAACAAGAGAAAGCCAAGTACTTCTCGACTGCGGCATAAACCCAGGCACAAACAACTCGTTAGAGGCTTTCCCGAGACTGGACGCACCACAGTTTGATTTAGACCAGCTTGACGCTGTGATTATCAGCCATGCTCATCTTGACCACTGTGGCTTCTTGCCGTTCCTGTTCAAGTACGGGTATGACGGTCCAGTTTATTGTTCGGCACCTACTTCGAATCTCATGACGTTACTTCAACTTGATTACCTTGACGTAGCAAACAAACAAGGTCTCATGCAGCCCTTCGACCAGAAAGATGTACGAGAGTGCGTTTTGCACACAGTTCCACTTAGGCATGGAACGGTTACCGACATTGCACCCGATATACGTGTAACCCTGCACAACGCGGGACATATTTTGGGCTCTTCCATCGTCCACCTGCACGTGGGTGAAGGCTTACATAACATCGTTTACACGGGCGATTACAAATACGCGAAAACCACGCTTCTCGAACCGGCAGTCACCGAGTTTCCACGGGTTGAAACCATAATAACCGAAAGCACCTACGGTGCCATGCAAGACGTGATGCCCTCTCGTGTCGAGGCTGAGGAAAAACTCGCATCTATAATCAATAACACACTTGACAGAAAAGGCAAAGTTATAATTCCAGTGCCCGCGGTCGGCCGTGCTCAAGAAATCCTTCTGATCCTCGATGGCTACATGCGCAGGGGAATGATTAAAGAGGCACCCATTTTTATTGAAGGCATGATTTCTGAAGCCACAGCCATTCACACCACATACCCCGAGTATTTGGCACGAGAGGTACGCAACAGTATTCTGCATGAGGGTGTGAATCCTTTCCAGTCGGATTATTTCACAAACGTGGAACACCCAAGCGCAAGAGACGAAATCATCCAAGGCGAACCATGCATAATAATGGCCACGTCAGGAATGCTCGAAGGCGGCCCAGTCATTGAATACTTCAAACAACTCGCCTCGAACGAAAACAACACCATAATCTTTGTCAGCTACCAAATCGAAGGCACTCTGGGTCGTAGGATTCAGAAGGGGCTTAATGAAGCGCCTATGATGAACAGCGAAGGCAAAATTGAAGTGGTGAGGGTGGCTTTGAAAGTAGAATCCATCGAAGGCTTTTCTGGTCACTCTGACCGCCGACAAATAATCGCTTACATTCAAAGACTCACAGAGAGACCTGAAAAACTAATCGTCTGTCACGGCGAAAGAGCCAAGAGCCTAAGCATCGCAAACCTGTTTCAGAGAAAATTCAAAGTAGACTCGGTAGTGCCTAAACCTCTAGAAACTATTAGGCTGCGGTAGGTACCTCACCAGAAGGCGCAGCAGTTTTTTCTCGCCAAATTCTTACCGAGGATGGAGTAACCACAACACGTTCTTCGCCTAAACGGGCAATGTCGCCACCTACTGCTTGAGCAAACTCGAACAATTCGTTTACAGCCCGTTTAACATCTTCTACGCTTTTTGTGGCGAGGGGGCTGATTTTAAGTATCAAAATGTTACCAGAGTTGACTTCTTTTTTCACGACATCCACGTCAGAGAGATTACGCAACGGGAAGGCTTTAAGATAAATTTTACCCGCCGCCATAGCGGTTGCTTCTTGTTGAGAAACGCCTTCGCTGGGTTTGGTTTCTTCGGTTTTCTTTTCTCGATGGGCAACCCTTCCGAAAATTTTCCCTAATCCCGACAATTTAGTCCCTCAATCACCTATACCTTTACTGGTCTTCTACTTTAAACGTTTCCGTATTTCCCGGAAATCCTTACAGTCAGTCTAATGTATTAATATGGTTTTATAATCTTTATGAATCATCAATACGTATTAGAAAGCTTTCAAAAGGATAAAACGTGTGTTAGAATTGCTTGAAACTCTGAATCATGCCAAAAACTGAGTTAATCCTTCGAATTCCGCCATGCCCCAGTCACAATTTCCTCAGCAGTTGCCAAAGCTTGTCGCCAACGTAATGAACATTTTTGACGATTTTTCCATGTTTGAGAGTTTTCATTTCTTCAGAACGGTAAAGAGTGATGCCCGTTGCTAAAGGTTTTTTATGTTGTTCGTCGACGATAACCACGAAACCGTCTTTTTCAAAAGTGCCATCGATGCCTACGACGCCGGGAGCCATAACGTCTGCTCCGTTGCAGATGTGGGGAACTGCGCCCATGTTGACGATTATTTTTGGTAATAACTTTGTTACCTCGTCGAAGCTTAGTGTTGGGAAGATCACAGTGTCTTTTTTGGCGAAAAGTGGCTTGCCATTGATTAGGTAGATTGTGGCTATTTCGGTTTCTGCAAACTCTACCCGTTCGCCAACTAGGCTTTTAGCGTCGATTTGTGCTTGTTGTTGAATCAATGTCAGTAGTTGTTTGGCTTCTTTTTCCCGTAAAAAGTGACGTTTGAGGGTTTCCGTCAAGGAATCACCATCTTTATATTCAGATACATTTAATTAGGTTACTCAGCACCTAAATAAAAGCACACTCGAACTATCATGTGGAAGTGAACGCATGAGCGAAATGACCACACAAATCCTCGAAGAAAGCCTCGGAAAAATAGTACTCGTAAGGCTAAAGGGCGGAAAAAGCCTAAGAGGAAGACTTAAGGGCTTTGACCAGCACTTGAACCTTGTGCTCGAGGAAACAGAAGACACGACAGACCCGGAAAACGTTAAAAAACTAGGCGTCATCATCGTCCGTGGTGACAATGTCATAATAATTTCACCCCCTCCACGGTGACCATAGATGGTTAAAGGCACATCTTCAATGGGTAAACGCGCAGGCAAAACCGTTCACATTAGATGTAGACGATGCGGAAGAAAAGCATACCATGTAAGACATAAACGATGTGCCGCTTGCGGGTACGGCGAATCCAAAACTATTAGGCGTTATTCTTGGCAAACAAAAACGCTGAACCGAGATAGAGCGCGTTAGAATTTTGTTTTGGAAGAGTACCGTGTTTATTGGGTGAACTGGAAGAATTTTTTGTCTAGTCGGACGAAGATGAGTGGTCCTTTGCTGCGGGCGAGGCTTCTCGCTCGTCTAAGTGCGCCGTTAAGCATGTTCAAAACGTCTTGGTTAGAATTTATGTTAATTTTCTTGTCTGTGTAAGAGCCGAGTTCCATTTTTATTAGGTTTTCTGCGAGGATAGCGGTGCCGCAGACTTCGCCGTTTCTTATGAGCGATTCTATCACGATATCTTCGATTTCTCCGCGGTTTTGGAGGGCTTTCCACAGTGGTTCGGCTTCGCATAGTTTTTGGTCGATTTTTTGCCAGTTAGACGTGTCTTTTCGGCCTATGAGGAGTTTTACGCGTTCGCTCCATTTTTTTATCCAGATTCCTGACCATATGTTTACGAATTCTTCGAGTTCTTTTGGGTCTTCATGGTAACAGTTGTACAGTTTTTCGATGAGTTCATAGTCGGCTGATTCTTTTCCTGTAAGGTTCCAGTGGACTTTCAGAAAGTTTGTCAGGTCTTCATGGGCGATTTCTAGGACTCTGCGGTCGGTTCCTTGTAGGTCGAGTTGTGGGTTTCGGTTTCTTAGGCTTTCCGCCAACAACGTCTCAAGGAAATTCATTCGCTATGCTTCCCAGAGCCTTCTCCAACAAAATCTAACGTAGCCGAGTTAATTAAACGTTGTTTAATGATTCTTCTATAAGATAAAACAGTAAGTTATAGCAGTATTCATGTTTTTGATATATTATTTTATAGTGGTGTAAGGATTTTTGGGAGTTGGTTTATGTTTTCGATTATGATGTTGGGTTTTTGTTTTTCGAGTTCTTTTTTGGTGTAGAGTCCTGTGAGGACGGCGATGGTTTTGGTTTTTGCGGCTTTTCCTGCTTTTATGTCGACTATCGAGTCGCCTACGATAGCGCAGTGTTTTGTGGGTGTTCCTAGTTGTTTTGCGGCTTTTATGATTGCTTCGGGGTTTGGTTTTGGTTTTGTTACATCTTTTGCTGTGACTACTGTTCTGAAGTATTTTAGGAGTTTGAGTTGGTGGAGTTCTTTTATGATTTGTTTTTTGGAGATGTGGCGCAGTGTGACGAGGGCGAGGGGGTAGCTTTGGGAGAGTGTTTCGAGTGTTTCGTGTACTTGTGGAAATGGGCTAGCCATTGTCATGGTGGAAACATAATAAGCGTCGAGGTAGGCATTTGTGAATTTTTTGATTTTTGATGGAGTTTGGTGTTCTGGGCTGAAGAGGTCGCGGATTGGCAGTCGTTGTTCCATTCGTCGTGCGATTTCTATGCCGATTTGGGCGTCAAACGTGTCGACACCAATTGCGATGTATCCTGCGGTTGCAGCTTCCATTAGAGCTTTTGTGGGGTTGACGAGCGTACCGTCTATTTCGATGAGTAAGGCTTTTACTTTGAGTTTTTTGTTCAATCTTTTCTCCGTCTTCAGTTGGTGATTACGAAAATCTGAAGGGAAGTTGAAATACGTTTGGCTTTTCCTTCTAACCCACAGCGTATGGAGTACGCCGTGTTTCTAAACTCTCTTCTATATATCTGTCTTATTAGGCTCTAAATACTCCCCAAATACGAAGAAAGAACCCATGGTTCTCTCATGTTTTACTGTTGTAGATGCATGGAGAATGGTTTTGGGGGTCAAGGTTGATTTGAGATCGGCGTGGTCGGTTTGTTATTCGACTTTGTAGAAGTTTTTGATTACTGTGGTGAGTATTTTGTGATGTTTTTTCTCGTCTTCGGCGATGTGTTGTAGCAGTAGTTTTATGCCTTCGTCTTCGGTATGTTTGATTTCTTTTCTAACGTGGGCCAGCATCTCTTCTTCTATTTGTATATGGCTCTTGAGCGATTCTTTTACCGCAAGTTTGTCCGTGTAACTCTCGATTTGATAGTCCCAAAGCGATTTCTCCGGCGGCAAACCCTTGAGCATTTCAAGAATGCCGTTTAGAATGCCTGCGTGCTTCGAGGAATCTAATCGTGTTTCGCGCAGAAGCAGTTTTGCAGCCGCGTTGCTTATCAGTTTTTCTAGTTTGGCGGCGCGTTCAACGTAATCGTTCTCGATTTTTATTTGTTCGTTGATGAGTTTAACGAGTTCTTCTCTTCTGCTCATTCTTTTTTCGCTCCAGTTGTAGATACAGAGTGTTAGATTCAGTCATTAAAAGTTTGTGTTGGAAGGGTATGCAGACGTTATTGTTTAATTTGTGATAGTAAACTAAAGGGATTTATAGGTTTAGTCCATAAGCAAGTTTGAAGCATAATCATGTTTGCGAGAGATTGAAAAATGAAGGTCAGCGTGGTTTCTTTAACGTGTTGCGCTGGTTGTGTATGCTCACTTCTTAACGCGGGTGACGCTTTGCTTGAAATTCTTTCCAGTGACCTTGAGATAGTTTATTCGCCCACTTTTGTTGATTTAAAAGAGATTCCGAACGTTGACTTGGCTATAGTCGAGGGGGGAGTTAGAACCGTAGAAGACGAGAGGCTCATCCGCGAAGTCCGAGCCAAATCAAGGATTCTTGTCGCCCTAGGCATATGTGCTACGCATGGTGGAATAACTAGCCTCGGTGACATTTTCTCTGTTAAAACACTTTTGGAAAAAGAACACTCTCTCCTCGAGACGGGAAAGTTACCCGAATTGAAGGACTTGATGTACCCGATTTGCAACTTCGTCGATGTTGATTACTACATTCCCGGTTGCCCACCCATGCCCTTCCTCATAGTGCATTCGTTGAAAAGCATTGTAAGCGGAAAACAACCAGTCCGCCACAACGCTGTGGTCTGCACTGAGTGTAACCGAAAAATAGTCCCTGCAAAACTCGACAAACTCTATGGAATTTACGAAAAGGAAGCCGACCCAGTGTTATGCCTAGTAAGTCAAGGATTCGTCTGTCTGGGCTCTCTAACCCGCGAAGGTTGCGGCGCACCGTGTCCACGTGCCGGCTTTACATGCTTCGGATGCAGGGGACCGTGCGATTCGCTTCTTTACCGGTCGAGGGACATCTATGCATTCTTGGTTCAAGTGATATCCAAACGGACCAGTATTCCTGAAGAAAAGGTGCGAGAAGAGCTTTATCGCAATCCCTTCATTTTCCACACGTTTATTTTCTCAAGGTTCGAACGTGCGAAGGCGAGGGAGAAAGTAATTTGAGCGCAAGACGCGAGATTAACATATCTCCGACTACCCGCATTGAAGGGCATGGTAAGGTCACGATTTTTCTCGACGATTTCGGCAACGTTTCAGACGCCTACTTCTACTGCACAGAAATTCGCGGCTTTGACTACTTCTTGCGAGGCATGGAGGCAGACCGGCTACCCTTTATTATCTCAAGAATCTGCGGCGTATGTTCAACCGCGCATATCGTTGCATCCGTAAAAGCCATCGAAAGCATTTACGGCACCGAAATCACTGAAACCGCCAAAAAACTTCGCGAACTTCTTCTCATGGGTCAAATAATCAGTAACCATTCTCTTGTCTTCTTCTTCCTAATTCTCCCCGATTTCTGGTTCTCCCCCGACGAAGATGCGTCAAAAAGGAATATTTTCCAAATAATGCAACAAAAACCCGATATAGGCAAAAAAGCCATTGCGCTGAGAACGTTCGGCGCACGCATTTTGGAAGTCGTTGGCAAACGTGACGTGCACATCTCTTCCACAATACCCGGCGGAATAATCAATCCGCTTAAAGAAACCGAACGACAAGAACTTTTGAAAGAAGCCGAAAACGCTTACGGAATAACCAAAGAAGCCCTCACGCTGGGAAAGGAACTTTTCGAGAAAAATTGGGAAGATTTCAAAAAAGCCGGTGACTACAAAACCTATTATATGGCAACCACAAACGACGACACCGTAGAATTCCACGAAGGCAAAGTACGCGTGATAACGCCCGAAGGCACAACTCTCTCAGAATTTGACCCCCAAGAGTACACGCAACACGTAGAAGAAAAAAGCTACGAATGGACTTACGCCAAATTCGCCTACCTAAAAACCGTCGGGTGGCCAAAAGGCATAGTCCAAGTCGGTCCTACTGCGAGAGTAAACGTCAACAAAAAGGCAACAACAGAAATCGCCAACAAAGAACTGAAAGAGTTCAAACAAAAATATGGAAGCCCAGCGCATGCTACTTTGCTTTTCGACTACGCACGGCTAATCGACCTAATGTACGCTTGCGAACGGGCAAAGGAACTCTTAGCAGACAAAACCCTGACAAAAACAAACACGCGAGTCAAGGTTACCCCAAAACCAGGCAAAAGCATAGGCATTGTCGAGGCGCCAAGAGGAACACTCGCCCACGAATACGAATTAACAAAAGAAGGCCGACTGGAAAACATGACGCTGATAATCCCCACACAAATCAACAACGCAGCGATAAACCTTAACGTGAAAGACGCGGCAACAGAGTTTATACGTCAAGGCGACGTCAAACCTGGACTTTTGAACAGAATCGAAATGGTTATACGCGCCTACGACCCGTGCATAAAATGCGCTACAAGACTTGCCAACGACTGGTTAACCATAGAAATAAGAAACCACAAAGGCAGATTGCTGAAAACCCTATAAAGGTAAAAGGTCACACAAAAATTTCTATCGCCTGAGCCGGGCAATTTACTTGACATGTTCTGCACAAAATACAGTCCTTTTCGTTTGCGACAACGGGTTTTGCGGATTTCTTGTCACGAAAAACTGAAAAAGGGCATATTTCGACGCAGAGTTTGTCGGTTCCGTCGCATTTGGCGTAGTTAATTCGTATTTTTACCATGAACCTCGCCACTTTTAACGTTCTTTCAAGAGTTATTAAACCTTTATTGTCCACCAAAATTTTTTCCCTCGCCCAGAACGTGTGAAGAGTTTTAAACAGGATAAACAACATAGAAAACCCCGAGTGATGATGCGTGAAAGTTTTCATAAATCGAGAAGGATGCATAGGATGCGGCACATGCGAGGCAGTTTGCCCAGAAGTTTTTAAGCTACTCGTTGAACTTGACGGAAAAGCCGCGATAACCGAAAAGTACAGAAAAGAAGAACTAGGCAAGGGCGAAGTAGGAGATGAGCTAGTGGCATGCGTAGAAAACGCCAAGACTTCATGTCCCGTGCAAGTAATCAGCACCGAATAAGCAATAAAGACGAACAAGAGCGTTTTTAGAGAATGTTTAAATATACGATTAATCGCACTTTATTTTTAGTGCAAACGTAAAATCTCAATAGGAACCGCGCAAGCCTTGTATGAATCGTTGCTTCCAAGTTTTCTGATAACCTTCAGAGAAGCGCTTGAAGCCTCCTTGATTATAGCCATCATAATCGCTTACCTCAAAAAAAGCAATAGCCAAAGCCTGATTAAATATTCCCTTTACGGTGCCGGCGCCGCTGTCGGCCTTAGTTGTCTGTTCGGCGCTGTGTTGTTCGTGGCGTACGGAAATTTGACGGGATTTGGCGCTCGGGTTTTTGAAGGAGTCGCGGCGTTTCTTGCGGCTTTGGTGTTGACTTACATGATTCTATGGATGACTAGACATGCTCAGTCCATAAGAACCGAATTGGAGCAGAAAGTCGAGTTGACAGTAACCCAAGGACAATTGTTCGGCATTGTAGCGTTGGCTTTTATCGCGGTGTTCAG
>JAWBOF010000030.1:0-11211 GCA_038826685.1 Bathyarchaeia archaeon | reverse complement strand
TTTACACAATGTTGACAAATACTTTTAAATACTTCTTACTAAATGCTATTTCTTTCCGTCTTCAAGGTGACAAGAGATGGGATGCACGGTCGTGGTTGGAGCGTTTTGGGGAGACGAAGGCAAGGGAAAAATAATCTCCTACTTAGCCATCAAAGATAAAATAGACGTTTGCGTACGAACCGGCTCGGTAAACGCCGCGCACACCATAATCCACAAAGACAAAAAATACGCGTTACATATGGTGCCGAGCGCCTTCGTTAACGAGCGAAGCCGCCTACTAATCGGCGCCGGGGCAAACGTTCACGTCCCTCAACTTTTCAAGGAAATCGAAGAAACCGGCGTCAAAAACCGCATAGGCATCGACTACCAATGTTCAATCATCGAGGAAAAGCATTCTCAAATAGACCGTGAAAGCGCGTATCTCAAAGGAATCGGCACAACTGGGTGGGGCGTCGGACCCGCACAAGAAGACCGCGTGAAACGCGTCGGCAAACTAGCTCGCGACATACCCGAACTTGAACCCTATTTGACTGACGTGGCTCTAGAAACCAACAACGCCATCGACGCTGGCAAGAACGTCCTCTTAGAGGGCACTCAGGGCTTGATGCTTTCATTGTTTTTCGGCACCTATCCGTATGTAACTAGCCGAGACACGAGCGCGTCAACCATCTGCGCAGAAGCAGGAGTGGGCCCAACAAAAGTCAACCGTGTCGTCGTGGTCTACAAGGCTTTCATCACGCGAGTAGGCGCCGGCATCCTACCAGGAGAACTCACTAAAGAAGAAGCAATCAAACGAGGCTGGTTCGAAACCGCAGCCGGCACAGGAAGAGAACGTCGTTCGGCACCGTTCAATTTTGACTTGGCCAGGCGTGCAGCGATGATAAACGGTGCAACCGAAGCGGCAATAACGAAGCTGGACGTAGTGTTTCCCGAAAGCAAGAGCGCAAGGAGTTTCGATGAGTTATCGAGTGACGCAAAAGAATTTGTTGCCAAAGTGGAAGCCGCCACTGGGGTGCCTGTAACCATCATCGGCACTGGACCCGCAGTATTTGACATTATTGATCGGCGTTAAAAAAACGACGAATTAGGTTTGTTTTGAGAGACGGTTAAGATGCTTGCCTAACTTTAGTTCCGTACACTAACGAATATTCGCCGCTCGCATTAGCGCCAAACTGCACTTTTATTAGGAATTTGACGGTTTCTAACGGGTTAAGCCTAAAGCTTAGTACTTCGGCGAGTGAAAGAGTTGCTTTTGCGTATTTGGCGGGCATCGTTGGAGTTGCGCCTGCCATGTAATCGTAGCCGAACGCTTGGAAGAAGAACCCTATGGTTGCGTCTCTTTCAGCGCCTATATAGGTGAATGGAATTGCCCATGTTATGTTCTTTTTGTCGTTTGACATGACTACAGTGACTGGCACGGTGCTTGGGGGGACGGTTTCGTTCCATGAATATTCAGTCGCAGTCGTGTTCCAAGCGAAATCGCTCATGGGCGTGTAAATTTTTAGTTGATTGATGTTTGGTCTGTTGGGGTTGTTGGTGAAATTGAACGCTTTGTCTTGGGCGTCTAGGAGGTTGTTTCCGTTGCCGTCGAAGGCGAGGTAGGCGAAAACGGTTTGGCCGTCTACCGTGGGGTTGCCTCCGTTGAACACAAATTTAACGTAGATCGTGCTTTCTGTGTGCATTAGGATAACTGTGTAAGTGCCGGGGTCGACTGATTTTTTCTCCGCGAACATGAACCGTGTAACTTTGGTTTGATTTGCTAAAGAGACCAGCACGGTGGCCACGGTTTGGTTGACGAGCCAGTGTGTGCCGTTGAATTCTTTTATCCACTGGTTTGAGGTTGTGTTGAAGTGCCATATTGTGAAGTTGAAGGTTGCGGTTATTGCGGTGGTTTCGTTGTTTAGTATGTTATGCGGGTCTGATTCGATTGTTGTTCCGTTTACTGCTGTGACGTTCCAGACGAGGGGCGTAGTGTAATGGTTTCCGTCGATGAAGACTTGTACGGGTTTTTCTTCTTCCGGTTGAGACCAGAAGAATTGGTACCATCCTAAACTGCCTACGATTATTATTGCGATTATTACGATTGCGATTAGCCATTTTCTTTGCATGGTTGTTTCTTCCTTAGTTTTTGGTTCTATGGTGTATCGAAGTAGAGGCACATATAGTTTTTGTTGGCTTTTTGGCACATGGGAATAAAAGACTTTTGGAGAGGTTCAGATAAATCGCGTATTCAATGTAATTTATTCATCTTACTCCCTTAAGTCGAAGTGGTCAACTTTGACGACAGCCTCGCCTGGGTTTGGACTTTTTTGGTAGACGAGTTGGAAGAGGTCTCCATATATCGTGTAGTTTGGCTCATTTAGGAGGAAAGTAGCGTTATACACGTATCGGTGCCCATCGAACCTACAATAGAAGGTTGTAGCCGACCATGACCCAAGCATGGGCTCAACCACTGGCATGTTTTCTGTAACATCAACGGGTGTTGTCGTATTATCGGGGTACATTATTTGGTTGCGGTCCGCGTCGTCTATGTGTCCGTTGTTGTTTGTGTCGAAGGCTATGACGAGCAATCTGTACGAAGTTTCGGTGTCGTTTATTACGGTAACAACTCTTAGTAGGCTGCCTTCGATCGTGAAGGTCATGTTGATCTGCAAGCCCACTTCGCTATCCGTGACGTTCTGTTCTTCTGCCGTCCACGTGTAAGTGAAGGTTTTGCTCGGGTTCTTTTTAGGTTGGAAAATCGAGTTCACGTAAGCGTATGCTAAGATGCTTGTGGAAGCCAAAAGGATAATACAGAGTGTTGTAAGAATGATGGTTTTCTTTTCCATTCTTCCTCCTCCTTAACATTCTCCAATGCAGAGTATAGGTTCATAAATTTTTTGACAAGGCATGCTTCTGTACACGCGAAAACCTGTCATGTTTTTCTTGTTAAGATAAGATATTTTCGATTTGGGCGATGTGTTCGGCGATTTTTTCGCCTTTCTGTGTGAGCCTAAACTTCCGCGTGAACGGGAATTCTTTGGCTGTTTCTTCCTTCAGTAGCGTCAGTTGTTTGAGCGTGTTTAGGGCAGTGTAGACGGCTTTTTGTCCAAGGGGCATGTCTTGGATTATGGTTGTCAGTTTGGTTTGTCCCTTCTTGTGGAGATAAAGCAGTATTCTTAGTGCGGCTTTGCTTTCGTCCAATCGGTCTATAGGTTGCGTTTTGGTTGTCTCCTTTGTTTACTGGTTATGCGTATATGCGTAAGGCTTATAAGGCTTTTCAACGTATATCCCCTTGGCATATACGAACCACCAACATACGTAGGTGAAAACAGATGCACAGAAACAAACACTCAAAACTCCGCCCCCACGAAACACAACTCGTCTTCAAAATCCTAAAAACACTAAGAAAAACCCCCAAAAACACCCTCGCCATCTACCGCGAACTCCACCAGAACACGGGCTTCAGAAACCACCACAGTTTCTACCGCCAACTCCGCTTTTGCATAAACAACCACCTAATCGAACTCGAAAGCATCGAAAAACGCTGGGGCATCCCAACCAAAAAATACCGCCTCACACAGCACGGACAAGAAATGCTACGCATATTAAACAACACCTTGCAACCCCAAACATTTTAGACTTCTTTTTTCTTCTTTAAGTTACAAACTCAGTTGCTTGTGTTTGGTTTCTTTACATTTTTTATTATATTCGCAATTTCTGCATTTGTTTGGGTTATTTGTTGGTATGGCTTGTCTTTTGTTTTCCCAGAATTCAATAGCCCAATTAAGGTCTTGTTCTGCGTCTTTTGAGTTAAACTTGTTAAGATATACCTTCGCATTTCCTATAGACAATACGGCTTCCTTTGGTCCATTCCTAATAACAGCATCGACCAACTTGTACTTCAGTTTTTTATCAACCTTTGCTTTCGGATCAACCATAACGATAGCATAGAACAAACGACTTGTATCAAAACCCATGCCCTTCAAAAGCGTTCCATAAGTCCGCACTTGAACATGATGATCTCGGAAAGGCCTTCTGCTTCTGCTAAATTTGTATTCAAAAACAACTAATGGAAAACCATTCTGAAAAATTATGGAATCTGGTCTGCCAGCGATAATTACCTTTTTATATTTTGCGAGAAGTAACATCTCGAAAGCAAAGATTGGCTCTGGTCCATAAATCTTCTTCATAAGAGTTCTTCTCTCGATCTTAATGCTATCTTCAAGGAGTTTCTCGTGTGCTTCCGCGCCAAGCATTTTTGATTCAGTCTCTATCACGCCTTCAAGGTACTGCATTTCAACCTTTTTCTCGCAGAAATATTGTTGGGCTATATCACTTGCAATGATAAAAGATCGGTTAAACCTAAGTTTGCCTTTTTCTCTCTCTTGAATAAGTTGTTTTATTAAAGAAGTAAACTTATTGAGTTGCTTTTCCCACATGCTCATTTCTCTTCATGCTCTATCTACTATTTCCGCTTAAAGAAGTATGCGCATCACACTCCCTTATGTACGAATAACAGATTGATAAAAAACTGAGAGAATAGAGAAGAAGATTAAATTGCAATATTGTCGCAGTTGGCAATTTTTAGTTTTAGCACACAAACGCGCATTCTCCTTTTTGGTGTTGTCAAAAATGCCTTGGGAACAAACAAGCGGTTATATCCGTTCTGGACACCGCAACCTAGACGATTTTAAACCTCACACCTTCCGCACAGTTTGGGTCAGCGAAGAAGAAGGGATAAGGGCGGTTGTGGGCAAGCCGAAAGGCAAGCACGGCATGGAGATTGTTAGTTTTCTCTTTGACGTCAAGAAGGGCTGGACGCTGGAAAAGGCGAAAGCATGGTTTGAACAGCACAAAGACGAAAGCCAATTCAACACTCAGAAAGAACACTTCTGTTTTGTCGCGCCAATCTTAGAAAAAGTCATCGACAAGCCTCTGCGAATCCGCGGCGTCGCCATCAGCGCCGGCATGAGCCGAAACTTCAACATCTACCTCGAAGACGAACTAAAACAATTCGCCACAAAACTCGTCAACGCACCCGTATACCTCGAGCACGTCTCAGCCCTAAACGCCGTGGGCAAAGTCACAAGCACCGCGTGGAACCCATCTTCAAAAGCGATTTTTTACGAAGCTGAAATCTACGACGATGAAACCCAAGAAAAAATCAGGCGCGGCTTGATCCAGCACGTAAGCGTAGCAGCCGATTACGAAAAACTGGACGTGGTAGACGGGCAGGTTCCTCACGGTTTGCACAACGCAGAACTCAGTCTCGTCGCCGTGCCGGGTATGCCGCAGACCAACATACAAGTCGTCGATGACCAGTCGTTTCCTAGTTTAATGGAAAAACACACAAGGAATGGACGCGCCATCGTGGCACCCGAAGCAGTGGAACAAGCAAAAGACGACGCTACAGATTTTTCCAAGACACCTTTCCGCGACGTAATGAGAAGGTTTTCACGGTTACCATGAACGGTAACAGAATAAGAAAAAAATGAAAAAAGGAGTGAAAAAAAGAGAATGACTGACAAGTGGCCAAGCGAAGAAGGCTTCATCAGCGAAGGCGAAATCGTCTCTCTTTTCAAAGCGACCGCAGCGGTCTCAAAAGGAACACTCGTAAAACTGTCTGGCGATTTAGAGGTTCAACCAGCCACATCAAACAGCGACCCAGTTGGGGTGGCATTGAAAGACGGCGCCAGCGGCGACATCGTGCCCGTCTGCATCCACGGAGTCTGCAAGGTCAAGACAGGCGGCGCCATCAGCCTCGGCAAAGCCGTAAAAAGCGACGACAACGCACGCGCCGTGATGCTTAACGACCAAGCAGTTAACGAGGGTGGCACAAACACGTACACCATCTACTACGCCAGAAAAGCAGGCATCGCACTGCATGCAGCCTCGGTGGCAGACGACTGGATTTTGGTCTTTGTCTGTAAGTAGGAGTGAAAAACATTGAGCAAGACAGATTTAGCCGTAAAGAGGCTGGAGGAAAAACTCAGCATCTCCTTCAGCGGCAGACCAATCGCAGTGATGCAGTCCGAGCTTAGACGAAAAATCGGTGAAGCGCTGAAGAACAACAGACTGCACGAAATCCTTTTTTCCGACGCCAGCCAAGCCACAGCAAAGGTCTTGGACACGGTTTGGGAAGCCGCTAAGCCAAGACTCATCGGCAGAGAACTCGCCGTCGTCATCGCACAAGACGCGCCGCTGATTAAGGTTCCAAGAGCAAAAATTAGTCAAGCGTTCGAGGTTGCGGAAGGCGCCGAAATTCCCGTGGGCACCGAAGACTACGACAGTGTGACATTGACGCCGAAAAAGTACGGTGTGCGTCCTTTGATTAGTCGCGAGATGGTTGAAGACTCGGAATGGGACGTTATCGAGTATCAGCTTGCCGAAGCAGGCCGCGCCATGGCGGACCTTGAAACAGAAAAGATTGTTTCTCAGATGATTACAGATGCGGGCAACAGCGTCGCGGCAGGCACCGGGGGCACGTTGGCCTACGGGGATGTGGTGAACATAGTTAAAGAATGCCTAATCGACGGCTACACACCCGACGCACTGACCATTCATCCCAGCGAACTCGCCGACCTGTTAAAAGACACGGCTATTCAGAAGGCTATGGAGTGGGGCGGAGAAGCCGTCGCGCCGAGTGGGCAAATAGCACGGTTGCTAGGCATGCAAGTCTTGGTGTCAACGAAAATTCCCAGCGGCACGGCTTTGGTAGTCGACAGCAAACACGCGGGCGTCTTGTTCATCCGCCGAGACATCACAGCCGAGGACTATGAAGACCCAGTTAAGGATTTGGCAGGAGTAGCAGTAACCGCACGTTGGGCATACACCACACTACGCGCAGACGCAATCGGCAAGGTTACAGGATGCTAATCAAAAAACCAAAAATCCGTCAATAATCCCCTTTTTTAGGAAAAACCCGCAGATGTCTTTTGAAAAACGCTTAGAACAAATCAAATTCGTTCTCCGCAAGCTTTCGCGGCAGCCGATGAGGTGGACACCTTTAGTGAAGGCAACGATTCAAGCATGCGGAAGCCCGCCGAGGCTTTACTACATTCTCAAGTTCTTGGAGAAAGAAGGGTTTGTGGCGCACGAAGACATCAAAGGCAAGCTTCACTGGAAAATTACGGAAAAAGGGAACGCACTGTTAAACGTTCTGTCCAAGGATTAATTGACTATTTTTTGACGAGAGAGTATTTGCGGTTCATACAGTCGACTATTTCTTTCTCGAAAAGTCGCCTCAGCGCCCTAAACACGGCTTTTTCTGGTTTCCCAAGTTTCTGGGCAATCTCCACCAAAGTCAAGGGAGGAGAGTTTTTCAACAAAGCTACAACATCTTCATCAAGTTTTGCCATGATTCGTACACCTTGCGAACAGAGGCTATTTTTCTTTCGTGAAGTGGTATTTTAGTTTTAGTGTGGCTTTTTGAATTTGGATGAAAAGCATAAAATCCTCTTTTTCTTGTTTATGAGAATAAAACCATGTGTAAGATGGGATGCAAGATTGGCGCGTCTCGACTACAGGCGGATATTGACGTTTGGGTTTCCGTTCGAAGACCTTAGCCGAGACGTTAAACTCATCTGCATCTCTAACTTCATCGGCGCCTTCGGCGAAGGCTTGTACATCTTCGTGCTTCCGCTTTACCTGATTCAACTGCAAGCCAGCATAGTCGACGTGGGCGCCTTCTTCTCCATCATGTACCTCTTCTCCGCGCTAGCCCCGATTCCAGGAGGCTTTCTCGCTGACAAGTTTGACCGAAGAATGATTGTCTTCTTTTCGTGGGGACTCTGGACTTTTACGCCGTTAGTCTACGCGTTTTCCAACCACTGGGTCGAAATGATTCCCGGCGCCATACTCTGGGGCTCTTCGATGCTGGGCGCGCCCGCAATCAACGCTTACATAGTCACTTCGGCAAAGGACAAGAGAAAGACTGCGACGCTTCTCGCTTCATTCACTTCAACATGGGCGTTGGGTTACATATTCTCGCCAGCAATAGGTGGCTACTTGACAACCGTCATCGGCATGAAACAGGTTCTCCTGATAACCACGGTGTTCGCCGCGGTCTGCACGAGCATATACTTGTTTATAAGTAGTCAACATGCCCCAAAAAAGACTGAAAACAAAGAAAACCGGCAACAACAGTCGCACAGAGAAATTTCCAGTTCCGCCCGTAAACGTCTTCTGGCATGGTCAATTTTCTACGCACTTCTCGTGTTTACTATGCAAACAAGCCGCACATTCATGGCACCATTTCTGAGGGACACGATGCACGCTGAAGAGTTCTACATAGGACTTTTCGGCTCCATAAACTTTGCAGGATTCGCGATTCTTGGGTTGGTGGTCAGCAGATTAGGCGACAGATGGGAAAAGATTGACGCCGTCCTCGTCTGCGTCTTAATGTTCGTCCTTTCAACCGTGGCAATACTGTTTTACCCCGACCCGGTTTTCCTGCTTTTCGTGGCTTTTTTCTGGGGCGGCTCGATTGCCTACGGTGCGTTAATAAGCTCTGTGATTGGCGCTATCGCGCCGGAAGCTTCGCGCGGAAGATGGATCTCTATCCCTATGAGCAGTTCCATGATAGCAGCAGTAATTGCACCCTACGTGGGCGGCTATCTTTACGAAATTTCACCCACGATTCCCTTCGTTGTTTCGCTCGCCGTGGCCTTGCCCGTGACGGTTCTGGCTTTGACTGATCTTTTCAAAGAATAGCAAAAATTGTTACGTTTTTCTTAAGTTTTTTGGCTAAATAAGAATTTTTTATGCTTTTTTTGTTAAAAACTGCTTAAATAATTCTTATTATATGAATTTATGCTTGAAAATGTGGTGTTTGGTGTTGGTTTCAGTCACGGCGGACATGGTTCGCAGTCGTTTGAACTTGACGGTGGAGGACGTGGATGACGATAAGGTTAACGGAATGATTCAGGACGCAACAGCGACCATAGCGTTGGAGGTTGGAAGAAGCATTGACCATACAAACTGCAGCGAAGTCGAAGCCACGGCGATAAAGAACCTCGCGGCCATCTACTTAATCTGCCACTTGTCCAGCGGTTCGGCGACGGGGCTGAATTTTTCGGTTGGTGATTTGCGTATTGACGGTTCGGACAAGGCGCCGAGTGTGGAGATCCTCTACCGCGAGTTAGAACGACTGTTGCTGCGTTTGCGTTATCCGAGAGTGGAGATGACTTAGAATGGGAGTTTTGCGTACGTATTTTGATTTTTTGATGGAATATGCACCATACTTTTACTATTTGTCTGATTCTGGGATTGTTGACCCCGAGTGGGGAAGAGGACCCGCACCAGCGAGTTTTGCCATTCAATTCTTGAACGAAGCGTACTATGCAAAGGAGTTTGAAAGCGAGAAAACAGCCATTCAAGCCAAGATCGTCGAGTTGGCGGATTATTTGTTGACAATTCAATGCGTTGACGATGCGAAGTTGGCTTATGGTGGGTTTAAGAGTCGAGACGACAGCGCTTACTACTATTCTGTAGACGCCATGCGAGCGATCCCGGCGCTTCTGACTGCCTACGACTTGACGGGTAACCAGAACTACTCGGACGCTGCAAAACTGGCCGGCGGCACGTTTCTGTACAACATGCAGCACAAACCCTCGCTTCTCGGCGTACACGACCAGTATTACGGTGGTTTTGCGCAAGCGATCACTTTGAGTGAAGCTTGGCTGGTGGACATGTACGTCGCCGATCTTTACGGTACAATAGCCCTGCTGCAACTCCACACTCGCACCGGCGAGATAAAATATCAAACTATGCTAAACGACTCGTTGAACTTCTATCGCGGCGGCTTCGAGAATCTGTACCTGAAATACTCGCCCCAGCCTTACGGCGACGGCAATTGGCACCGTACGGGCGCGCAGGAGAACTTGATCTATGACGACGATTTCGGCTATGCTTTGCTGGGACTTTACAGTTACGAGGGTTGGAGCCAAACAGTAAAGAAAGTTTACGAAGCAATAAACACGATAGGCAATTGCGTTGAGTATCCGTCTTATAATCCACTGGTTTGCTGGGCAGGTTACGTGGACGTCATAAACCATAAGCCCGCATGCGAGTATTACGACTGCGTAACTGCCGGCATTCTTTTTGAAATACGAAACTCGTACGATTCGATTGCTTTGGACCAAAGCGCCAAGTCGGTTTTGGTTAACCCGGACAATTTTATGTTCTGGGGCGTGAAATTCAGCGATTACACGCCTGTGGAAAACAAGAAATCCACGGTCACTGTTTCATGGTTAGCCCATTTGCTGATAAACTACAGCCCGTTAACATCAGTTTTCACTAGAATCCTGCAGGTGTATGGCAGGCGGATCACGCTTCTAAGCCGGCGTGAAACCAACGGCACAGTGAGTTATTCTGAAGCAGCCGCGATCATGGCTATAATCAGTCCTGCCCAAGCCTCGGAAACGTTCATTCAGCCTGGCTACGCTTCGAACGATGTTGTCCGCGTCTACACGGTGTCCAACATTGCGCACAGAGACAAAATCGCCTTTGACAGTAAGGAGTACGAGGTCGGTCCGGTTGAAGAGTTTCGTTTCCAAAATCAACTCATGTACCGCACTGCGGTTTGTAGGAGGCTGAACCAATGAGTCTCTCTGAAGACCCTAAGGGGACACTCAAGGACTTGCTCAGAGACAATGTTACGCTTCTTAAAGACGACGAGTTAACTCCCGTCAAGGTTCTGGTCTGCAACGAGTTCAACGAGGAATTCTGGAAAAAATACGACGTTATCATCACAGTCGGGCTTGCCAACACGCGCGAACGCTTGGTTAATCTGGGCGGAACAGTTCGCGAAGTGATTGCCGATTACCGAGTCGGAGTGTGGACGCGTGACACCACGGGCATCACCGGGCAAAGCATGCGTTGGAAAAGTATTCAAGAAGTTACGCGGATAGTGAACGCCTACATGAAATCGCCCGGCGGAATCCTGAACTGGATGAAGGTAGTCTCATGCATAGACTCGGATAAAACCGACCTCAAACCCGTTCTCTATCATTCCGACATCACGGTTGAGACGCATCGATTGGAAAATCTTTAGGAGAAAAAACACATGAACATACCAATATTTGGAGGACACGAGGCGAAAGTCTACTTTATCGAAGAAACAACCTACGGCGAAACCCCGGCGAACCCGCAGATGGCCGCGGTCGGCGTCGTTCACGAAGTCGAGCCTGTTATCGACCCGAATCTGCTGAAAGTGCGAGGAATAGGCTC
>JAWBOF010000029.1:0-11354 GCA_038826685.1 Bathyarchaeia archaeon | reverse complement strand
AACTGCAAGCAGGGTCGCTGCATTGGAACGGTGCGCGGAGGAATGGGCCAGATTGTGTGATGGCGTTGTGTGTGCCGCATCTTTTGCATTTGAACACTGCCATGGTGACTATAGGGCGGACTGGCGTAGCGCGGACGATTATTCCTTCTACCATGACTAGTTTGCCGATTTGAGCCGAGCCGAGAATGCGGAGTTTGGTGGTTTCTGGTAACCCGCGGAGGCGAACGATTACTTTTTCGTCTTCTAACTGCTCCGCGTATTCTGGCTCTTCCATTTTCAACTGTTCGTACGCGGCTTTGTTTGCATGTTCAAGGTATTCGTCTGGTTTTTCCAAAATTATGCGGGCAAGTTCAGAGTCGGCGGAAAGTAAGTCGTCAAAATCGATGACCAATGATTTGCTTTCGTTTATGGCCATCTGAGAAATTCGTTTGCGGTACTTGGCTGACTTTAAGAAGTCTTGAAAACGTTCTTGAGGGTCTGCGAGAGTTATTTCTTCATTCATTTTTATCACTGCGTCTTAAAATCTCGTTTCGCCATTCCGTGATTATCGTGTAGAGACGTGAATAAAGGGCGCGCTCTTCCTTTGTAAGGTTTTTAAGAAACTGATCGGTTTGCGCAGGCGCCGCGGCTATAGCGATGATCTTTTTCAACCGGCAGTTAATGATGTCGTGAGAGAGTCCTACGATTTTTTCGTATTCTGCCATCTTTTCCGGTGTGCTGTTTGCTTTTTTCTTGCTTTCTTTGATGCATCGCCTTAGTTTGGGATAAAAATCGTCCGGAAGCGGCGAAATTTGTTTGACAGTTTGCACGCGTTCTTTCCAGTGAATTTTGTTCAATTGCACGGCGTCTAACAAGTCCTCTTCGTGGAAACGTGCAATGCCTGCTTTGACTAGCTCTTGCGCCACCCAAAACCTGACCTCCTACTCGACGCCTTCTTTGAAAGGGCCGACTTTCAATCCCGCAAGCTCGATTTCTTGCGAGTTTCTGTTGGCTATTATTTTAACTGCTTTGTTTTCGAACATGAAATCGGCGTTTTCGATTGAGACGGGTGTTTCTGTAGACGTGAACGTGACCTCCTTTCCTATGACTTGGAAAAGTGCAGTTTAACATTTAGCGTGTCTAGGATAAAAATCTATAGTGGACACACTAGGCACCAAAAAACATGTTATCACAATGGTCTAGTGCGCTCATTCTTGAACGGCTTTTTCTTCTTTCTCGAGGAACCCTGTGAGGAATATGGCGTATTCGCATGGGTGTTCGTTCTTGAGGAGGGATTTTATGATTTTTATCTTGCCTTTTTTGCCATGGGTAACTCGGGAAATGACGTATTCGATTGTTCTTTTTCGCAGGTTGCACAGCCACGTTTTTTGTTGTGATTTGACGAGTTTGTAGTAGGGGCAACTTTTGTACTTGAGCGTAAAGCCGCCTTCAAAGTATTCTATGCCTACTTCTATGCCGAGTTCTCGGTACATGTCGATAAGCCTGTCACCCACCTCTCTGATAGTCCATGGATAGTCTTCTGGAAACAACTCGTCCAACTGTTCCTTCTCCAAAGCAAAGGCTTCCTCAACAGTATTGCAAGTAGACATCTCATCAACAAGCGTTTGCATAATCCTCTTCCTCGGCACAGGCTCGAGCACCGGCTTCTCCAGCAGTTTCACTTTGAAGCTAAGAAGGTTCTGGAACACCGTGGTTGAAATGTCGTAGCCGAGCTCCTTAAACATCGATTCAATAAGTGTTCGTTGGCTGTTAATCACAAGCGGGTCGATTCGTTTGAATATTATGGTGAAATGCTCATCGTCAACAAACCTAACTTCAGCATCGGGCTGAGTAATGTTGATGTTCTTTAAAATAAAATTCTGCGACAACCGCCTAATCTTTTCAGGGTCGTTCCTTGCCAGCATGCGTATGGCATTAGAAATACGTACACCCGTGGCGCGGTATATGTCGTTAAACCTTTCACGGTCAATTTCGTAAACTTTCGACGCAAAAGAATTGAAAAGTTCACGAGGCACGGGCACGACATCCAAGAACTGTTTGCCAATAGTTTGGAAGAGGCTAAGCTCGGCCAACTGGTCTAGGAGGCTTTGGTCTTCAGCGCCCACGTATTGGATGGTCATGTTCACGGTTGTGTGCTCTGTTGAATAATTGACAAGTTTCCATCCTCTGGTTGCGAGAATGACTGAAAACGCGGCGACGGATAACCGTGCTAACGGAATGGCAGTTACTTGAAAAACCAACTCTATCGTGTTTTCTCTTTCTGTCAATATTTTTGCTTGTTTAAACCAGTTCATCTTAAGGCATGCGGAAAGCAAGCCCTTGACGAACTCTTTTGGTTCTTTGGGAAGTTCATCTACGCCCAACGCAATTCTTACGTCCTCTATTATTGGTCCCAAATCGGTTACTGGTTCTTCCAAGTGCTTTTCAGCCCAACTCATAAAAGACGGCCCGACGAGCACTAAGTTGTTTCTAAACAAACTGGGCGTCACGCTTGCGAGCCTTTTTTCAAACTGTTTTTCAAGAAACTCGTTAAACTCCCTTCTTCGCAACGGATAAACTTCTGGGCGAATCATCTTCACCACGATGTCATCGCCCATCATGCGAATATCAAAGGGCGCTTCGACACCTTCTAACACTGTGGCAACTTTAAAGGCCACGATTTCAGGCAAGCGTTTAAACGCCTTGGGTCTTAAGATAACAGTAGTGTCTATCTCGTTGTAAGACGGAATGTCGAACATTCGTGTTATGTTCTTTATTTCCTCTAGCACTGCGAGAAATTCTTTAAAGTTGGACGGTGTTTTCCATGATACAGAGCCTCTTAGAATTTCAATTATGTTTTTTGCTTCTTCCTTCTGTTCTTTTATGAAATCTTCAATAGTCTTATCGCCCACCGCTACTTCTAACAGACTATCTAATGTCTTTCGTCCGACCGACGTTAAATCCAAGGCTTCCCGCAGGTTCGTCTGCTCGCTCATCTTCGCCTTTATCACACAATCATCACAAGAACCAACCTTGTCGACTCTGAGCAGCGTTTCAAGGGCTTGTTCAAGAACTCGACTTTTAGTGCCGTAAGTTTTCGCAAGTTCCTCGAGTGTTTCGTTCGTTTTTCTGGATATAGTGGTGTGAAGATGCACTGACATGGCGCTTCACAAGACTAAATCCATTACGGTTGCTTTTAAACATGTTCATAAAAGAACATACTATGTACACAACAAAAAAGAAAAAGGAATTTTAACGCGGAATCTCAGCGCTTTCAGTTGGGCGGATTGTTTTTCCTTTACGTGCCAGCATCGCATCAGCAACTCTTTTCACTGCTAACATGTATGCCGCGGTGCGCATGTTTACGTTGTGTTGCTGCGCCATCGTAAGGACTTCTTTGAAAGCTTTAGTAATAACGTTCTCCAACTTTGCCCTAACTTCTTCTTCTGTCCAATAGAAGTTCATCTGATTCTGCACTTGTTCAAAATAGCTTACAATGACTCCGCCTGAATTCGCTAGTATGTCGGGTATAAGGAACACGCCTTTCTCATAGAGTATCTTGTCAGCCTCCGGCGTAGTCGGACCGTTAGCACCCTCAGCCACTATTTTCGCCTTGATTTTTGCTGCATTGGATTCGGTGATTTGATTCTCTAAAGCCGCAGGAACCAGTATGTCGCATTCGAGTTCTAATATTTGCTCATTAGACAAGAGACTGCTGCCCGGATAGTCTACCACCGAACCAGTTTTGTCCTTGTGCTCCAAAACTTTCACCGGATCCAGACCATTCGGGTTGTATATACCGCCTCTCGAATCTGACACTGCGATTATTTTGCAGCCAATCTCATGTAACAACCGCGCTGCATGATATCCAACGTTGCCGTAGCCTTGAACCGCGACAGTGGCGCCCTTCAGTTTTATACCCAAATGTTTAGCTGCTTCTATCACTGTGTACATTAGCCCTCTAGATGTGGCTTCGTTTCTGCCCAATGAACCGCCCACGTTGACTGGTTTACCCGTGACCACTCCGAAGACTGGATAGCCTACAACCTCGCTGTACTCATCCATTATCCACGCCATCATCTCCGCGGTGGTATATACATCGGGCGCGGGGACGTCGGTGTATGGCCCAATGAATTTTGCAATGGCTCTTGCGTAGCCTCTTGTTAACCGTTCCAGTTCTGCCTTAGACATTTCCTTAGGATTGCATCGGATTCCTCCTTTGCCGCCGCCTAAAGGCAGCCCAGTGACAGCCGTTTTCCATGTCATCCAAGCGGCCAAAGCCGTAACTTCGTCTATCGTTAGCTCTGGATGGTAGCGTATGCCGCCCTTTGTTGGACCTAAAGCGTCGTTGTATTGCACACGGTAACCGGTGAAAACGCGGGTGCTACCGTCGTCCATAACGACCGGGATGTTCACAATAAACGCGCGCATGGGGTGTTTTAGGATTTCATGTATTGAGGGATCAAGATTTAGCTTCTCGACTGCAATGTCTAATTGTTTAAGGGCGGCTTCGTAAGGGTTTGGCGAAGTGATGACAGGCGCCAACGTTTCGATCTTTATAGCCACTGCGGTCTGCAGTTTTTCAATCAGGTTCTGAAGAACTTCTTTTCCAACTTCGCCATTGCCGTTGCTGCCGTAGAACCATACGTAGGTTTCGACCAAGTTTTCTTCTTTTTTTGACAGAAAAGAGCCAGCAGGGGTCATTTTTGGGGTTTCGGAGAAATAGTCGATTAGGACGCGAAGCATGTTTAGTTCTTCTCTCTTGAGTGGTAGCGTTTTTCTCAACGGCGCAGGGGAGTTTACTTGTACGTATTCGGCTTCGTTGATTTTCTTTTGAAGGTCTTCGAGTACTTTCCATGCTTCTTGCGGTGGGATGCCGAAGTTTTCGGAGTACGTTGTTACTAACGCGTAGTGGGCTGTTGTGTAGCTCTCGATCTTAGCCGTTAGCTCTGGTTTTTCTGCAAAGAAATCTGCCATAAGTTTCAGCATGCCTAATTCGCGTGGCGAAATTTCTACTAGGTTTAACATTTTCTTTTTCACTCCTAAACGTAATAAGACTTATGTTCAATTATAACAACGTTATGTCCATTATGTACAACCGTGTACATGATTCTAGAACGAAATCCAACACAAACTTTTTAACAGACGCGGAGAATCGGAGACACGTGTGATAGATTTGTCCTCCAAGAAACCAGTTTACCATTCCACGGGCATACAAGGCCTCGATAGGCTTCTAGGTGGAGGTTTGTTGCTGGGCGAGAATATCCTATTGGAAATCGAATCGGGAACTTTTGCTAGAGAGTTTCTTTATGCTTTTATGAAGCAAGGCATAATTGAAGACAAACAAGTTATCTACTTAGATTTTATCTGGCCTCCTCAAGCATTACTTATACAATTTGAGCCTTTTACTAAGACCTTACCTGAAGGGTGGGAGAAAAAACTGTTAGTCTTGGATTGCTTTTCAGAAGCCGCTGGGCAAGGCGAACTTATCTTCAGTGATTTTTACGACAAGGCGCCCGCATGGATAAAGAAAGTCCCCAGTTCCAAGGACCCCGACAGTTTTCATCATTTTTTTGGAAGAATCGAAAGAGAATTCGTAACGCCGGGTACAAGACTCGTTTTCAACAGTCTCACGTTGATGGAGCACAATTGGGGAAGGGACGCTGTAAAGACCTTTTTTGGGCACGTGTGTCCTGCACTGTATGCTTATCAGACTTTGGCTTATTGGACCATGGCGAAGAACGCGCACCCAAAAGAATTCTGCGCTATGATTGAACATATGACGCAGGTAGTTGTCGATCTGTCAAAAGTGGATAACAAAACCTTCATAGAAGTTAGAAAAGCGGGCGGAAGATACGACCCTGAGACTTTTCAGCGCCATGCCTACCGAGTGAAAGGCCTTCAAATAGACATTTTATAGAGTTTTCCATGTTCATGAATGTTCATAGTCGAGCATTTTTATGGTAATCTTTAAAAGCCTAGGTTTCTATCCCTTCTTATTCTTAGAAAGGGTTTACAAACGTAAAGGTGAAAGAAATGACAGAGAGAGTACACCAAAACTCGTCTTATCTCAACGGCAAATCAACAACTGGAACCCAAACAAGAGTCAAAGACACCAGCCCAACCAGCGGTATGTGCCCCATATGCATCCGCGACTGTCCGTTTCTCTGCGAAATTAGCCTATCCTCATTCCGCGGCAGGGAAGCCATATACCCAGAACCCGTCCAATTCGGTGACAGCACAGCAGGCGCGCTGAAAGACTTCGGCTTAGACTGGTCGCACTTCAACATTCAAGCAGGGCTCTTCGAGGCACACGGCGTGGAACCAAACTCTGACGTGGCAATTTTCCCAAATGTCAACATTGAAACCAAAGTCGGCGGCGTACCATTGAAGGTCCCCATCCTAACGGGCGCTTTCGGCTCAACTGAAGTCGGCAGAAAATACTGGGAAGGCTTGGCAATCGGCGCGGCATTGTCTGGAGCAATTGTTACGGTCGGCGAGAACGTCTGCGGCATGGACGTGGAATCAAAGATTGAAAACAACAAAGTAACCTATTCGGCGGAACTAAAGCGAAGAGTTGACTTGTTCAGAAAATTCTGGGACGGCAAATACGGCGACGTCGTCGTGCAAACTAACGTTGAAGACCAACGTCTAGGCGTAGATGTCTATGCCATCTCAAAACTCGAAGTAAACATCATCGAACGAAAATGGGGACAAGGCGCCAAAGCGATCGGCGGTGAAGTGCGCATTCGAGACATTGAAAAGGCTAAGTTGCTCAAACAACGAGGCTACGGTGTCATCCCCGGCCCTGCAGATCCAAGCGTACAACAAGCATGGAAAGACGGCGTCTTCAAGAGTTTCGAACGCCACAGCCGCGTAGGCATCCCGACTGAAAAAGGCTTCCTCGACGACATCGACTGGCTACGCAAGCAAGGTCCAAAACACATATTCCTCAAAACAGGCGCCTACAAACCATCCGCCGTAGCATGGACAATGAAGCTAGCATCAGAAGCAAAAATCGACGCGGTTACGTTCGACGGTGCCGGTGGCGGCACAGGCATGAGCCCCGTGCCAATGATGGATGAAATGAGCATCCCGACCGTGTACTTAGAAGCGTTGGTGCTGAAGTGCGCGCAAATTCTGAAAAAGAAAGGCAGACACGTGCCCGACCTCGTCATCGCAGGCGGCTTCATCAGCGAAACACAGATTTTCAAAGCCATAGCCATGAGTAATTTCGGCGACGGACCGTTCATCAAGGCAGTTTTGATGGCAAGGTCTCCGTTGACAGCGGTCATGAAGTCTAATTATTTCAGGCAACTTGCTCAAGAAGGCAGACTGCCAAAAACCTTCGCAGACAGATACGGCGCCACTCCAGAAAAATTCTTCATCGCCGCGCCAGAGTTGAAGGCTAAGTACGGCGAACGTTTCAAAGAGATACCATGGGAAGCCGTAGGCTTGTACACGTACCTCACCGACCGCGTGGGCCTTGGGCTAATGCAGTTAATGGCAGGTGCACGAAAATGGAAGCTAAATCTGTTAGACAGAAACGATTTGATGGCGTTAACCGAACGGGCTTCGCGGGTTACGGGAATTCCGTTAGCTGAAGACGTTGAAAAAGATGCGATCGAGAGGATATTAGACTAAAACTCTCCTCTTTTTTTATTGCTTTTCATATTTTTCAGCACAGTTTATATTTGCTTACGCGCTAAAATTCTGGCGAGGAGTACGTAAATGGCAAACAGTGTTGAAAACTTGAAAAATGCGTTCGCGGGCGAGTCGCAAGCGAACCGGCGTTACTTGGCGTTTGCAAAAAAGGCGGAGAATGAAGGTTTTATTCAAGTTGCTAAGCTTTTCAGAGCCGCGGCAGAGGCAGAAACGGTTCACGCGTTGAATCATTTGAGAATATTGGGCGAAATAAAAGCAACGAGTGAGAATCTGACCGCAGCAGTGTCTGGTGAAACGTTCGAGTTCAAGAAGATGTACCCAGATTATCTAAGCATCGCAAAAAAAGAAAAGAATACTCAAGCAGCATGGAGTTTTGAAGTGGCAAACAAGGTAGAGCAAGTGCACGCGGGCTTGTTTTCGAAGGTTCTAGAGGCGCTAAAGACAGGCAAGGAGTTACCCAAAGTCGACTACTTCGTTTGCAGTGTTTGTGGAAACACTGTAGAAGGCTCAGCACCAGAAAAATGCCCGATCTGCGGCGCACCGAAAGCGAAATTTTTCAAGGTCGCTTAAAGTAGGCGTAAAGAAGTTTCTGTTGTGCACGCCGTGCCTGTAGACTTGACTTTATAAGCCTCAAACGTGCTTCTGAAAAACCTGCAAAACAGTTAAACTTTATCATATTGATGCAAAATGTTTCTTTGTACGCGTTGCGGTTTGTCTAAAGTTGGAAGTTGCAGTAAATCAGGATTATCGGCGATTTCTTTTGCGGAGAGACCGCGGGATTTAAGGCTCCTTAGGCTTGTTTTAAATTTGGAAAGATACTCACGCATCAGCAATACCTCAGTGACACCGCACGCGTTTCCGTGACCGGGAAGGAAAAGTTTTGCACCGCATTTTTGTAGCCACTCTAGCGCGGCGATCCATTCGTCGATGTTTGAGCCTACGAGAAACGGGTGGCTTCCTTGAAAGATTAAGTCTCCCGTGAATATTACATGCTCATCCGGCACGTGGACGACGAGCGAGTCGGGCGTGTGTCCTCCTAGGTGAGTTAGTTCGATGATCGGGGTCGAATCTTCTAACCGCAGTTTATCCTTGACAAGCACGTTTGGGTAAGTGATCTTGATTTTGCCAAGGTTCTCGAGTACTTCTTTGTCTTTTTCTGTTTCGAGCCATTTGGGCAACTCGGCCTCATTTTGTCTAAACATTTCAGGCGCTTTGTGGCTCGCGATTATGTCGCAAGTGAATAGTTGATTTCCAAACGTGTGGTCTGGGTGATAATGTGTGTTAATGAGAAAGCGGACTGGTTTTCCGATTTTAGTCGTGAGGAATTTTAGGTTTTGTTCAGTCTTACTTAACCATTCTGAAGTGTCAACGAACACTACATCGTGGTCTCTTTCGATAATGCCGTTGTTGCTCGCCCCTGCTTCTCTTGGGTTGAAGTAAACTGATGGCGTCAGCCTTATCATAGCGCTCAATTTTTTGCTTTTAGTAGCCATACAAGTCTGAGTATTTCTCGTTCAGGTATTCTAGGTAGTGCTTCGCGTTGATTTGTTCGCCTGTGATTTTTTTGATGAGGTCGGGCGGGTCGTAAAGATTACCATAGCTGTGTACGTTTTTTGTGAGCCATTGTTTGATTGGTTGAAAGTTGCCTTTCGCCGCTTGTTTTTTCCAATCGGGCATGTCCTTTTGCATTTTCGCTAATAGTTGTCCGCTGTAAATGTTGCCTAAGGCGTACGTGGGGAAATACCCAAAATATCCAAGTCCCCAGTGCGTATCTTGCATTACGCCTTCCGAGTCGTTCTCGATTTTCACTCCTAAGTATTCCTTGTACTTCTGATTCCATATCTCTGGAAGTTCGGCTACTGTGATTTTGTCGGCGAAGAGGTCGCGTTCGATGTTGAACCGTATGATGACGTGAAGGCAGTAGGTGACTTCGTCGGCTTCTACTCGTATTTTTGAAGGTTTAACTGCGTTAATCGCGTGTACAAACTTGTCCAACGTGACATCGGAGTAGATTTTGCCCGTCAGTTTTTTCAGTTCTGGGAGGAAAAAACTCCAAAACTCGCGTGAACGCCCGAAAATGTTTTCCACAAACCGTGATTGAGACTCATGGAAACCAAAAGAGCATCCTGTGCCCACAGGTTGAAACATCCACTCAGGCCTCAAGTTTTGGTCGTACATGGCGTGTCCGCCTTCATGTAGCACTGAGAATAAGGAAGATGCAAAATTGTCTTCAAAATAATGCGTCGTAATCCGCACGTCGTCATAATACCCCGTGGTGAAAGGATGTTCAGTTTCATCAATTCTTCCGCCGGCATTTGGAGAGTCTATGTCGTAGCCGATTATTTTTGCGATAGAGTTGGAGATTTTTTGTTGAACGTCGATTGGGATTTTTCTCGAGAGAACTGATTCGTCGGGTTGCTTCGGTGAAGCCAAACATTTTTTCATTGTCGAAATCAGTCCCGTCGGTAGGTCGTCAAAGAGTTTCGTGATCATGTCTGACGTCATGGTTGGCTCGTGCATGTCAATAAGTGCATCGTAAGGCGTCGCTGTGCCTTTCACTTCCATAAGAATTTCGGCTGCTTTCTTTTTTAACTCGACAAGTTTTTCCAGTTCGGGCTTGAACATTGAATAGTTTTTTGTGGCTTTGGCTTTTTTCCAAACGTTTACGGTGACGGCTGCTTGTCTGGTTATCTCTGTCACGAGTTCTTCAGGCAGCTTGGTCATTTCGTCGTAGTTCTTCTTTATCAAGTGCACGTTTCGTTTTTCAACTTCACTGAGAGAATCGTAATCGGGATGGTTTCTAATTTTTTCTATTAAATCGCCGATTTCCTGGTCAGTGCTTAGTTTGTGTTCGAGTTGGCTTAACATGGCTAATTGTTGACTCCGTAGGTTAACTGCTTTTGGAGGCATTTTGGTTTCCATGTCCCACTCGACAAGCGAGTGTATCGTGGTGGCGAGGATGAATTCTTTGCTTTTTGCGAGGAGTTTGTTATAATTTTGACGTAGCACATCAGGTTTTGCCAAGGTTCACACATACTCCAATTTTTTAAATATTTTAGAAGTAGCCTACTACAATAATCAGATTAATAAATTGATTGCAAAACTCGGCTTCAGTAGCAAAACTTATGTTCACGGTTAGCATTACGCACGAAACACGCGTACGAAGGTCTAATATTGGAGTACTCTGCAATTATTCTCGCAGGCGGCTCATCAAAGAGACTTGGGCAAGACAAGCCATTGCTTATGCTGGGGAACAAGCCGTTGCTTCTTCACGTTCTCCACAGAGTTTCCACAGTTGTTGACGAGCAAATAGTAGTAGTTAAAAACGAACAACAAAAGAATGCTTTTGAAAAAATAGTGAAAAACAAAACAAACGTCGTAGTCGACGAGTATCCGATTCAGACACCCCTCGCGGGTGCCTACACGGGTTTTCACCATGCAAGCAGTGAGTATTCGCTTTTGCTTTCCAGTGACACGCCATTCGTCAACACGGAAATCGTAAGATTACTCCTTGACGTATGCATACACAAAACCGCCACCATACCGAGATGGCCAGAAGGTCACATAGAACCACTCCAAGCAGCGTACCAGACCAAAACAGCCCTGACGGCAGCGAAAACAGCGCTGGATGCAGGTGAATTGAACATGTTATCAATGCTGAACCGTATGCGGAACATTAGGTACATTTCCACCATCGTGCTTCGGCAACT
>JAWBOF010000028.1:0-11477 GCA_038826685.1 Bathyarchaeia archaeon | reverse complement strand
GACGAAAACACGGCTAAAGCAAGACTGATAAAACGTGAACTCCGCAACGCGCACAAGCTTGTCGAGTCTTTGGTTAAGCTTCGTTACGAAAAAATCTTCAACGCAGTTGCTTCTGGACAACAAATCCCAAATGAAAGTTTGGCCGAGGAAGAAGAAAAACTACTGCAAAAAATCGTACCAGTTGCCGAATTGTTCCAAGAGTTTTTGAAAAACGTTCTCTCAGGTCGTCTAACTGGCGGTGAGGGCGAAAAAAGAGAAGCGCCATCACAGCGGGTGCTTGTGCGTTTTTTGAAAGACATGCCAGCTATTATAGGTGCAGACATGAAAACGTATGGTCCGTTCAAAGCGGAAGACGTTGGCACCGTGCCTACTGAAAACGCTAAGGTGCTCATTAAGCAAGGCATCGCCGCAAAAATTGACTATAAATAGTTAAGATGTTGGCGTTTGAGTCGTTCTTTGTTTTCTTTGGTAATATTTGAGCGGATGCCGTACTCTTTTGCATGCTTCGTCCGGGTTTATGCAGATTCCGTGAGTGCGTAGCGTGTCGCACTTGGGTGGGGTGTATTTGGTTCTTGAACCTCTCGCACCTGCTATGTGTTCCACTTGGTACCGTGTCAGTCTTTCGTTAAAGTCTGACAGTGAACGGTAAAGGTTTATCACATCCTCAGCGTCCATGCCGATGTTGATTAGAAACGTCGTCAGCGTCAAGCGTCCCATGTGGGAAAGGTGATGCCCACCAGTGATAGCGGTGTAGAGGGCTTTTATGCACGGCGGGAAGGCTTCGATGACGATGGTTTTGGGCATTTCTTCTGTTTTGAGCGCTCCTTTCCTAAGCATCAGCAACTGTTTCAAACGTTCCACTCGAGCAGCGATTGTTTCTGGCAGCGTAAAGTCGACGGTTTGGAGCCTTTTTTCGATGTGGCGTTTTACTTCTTCTTCGAGTAATCTAACGGCTTCATCTTGCGTAAGCATAACTTCGCCCTTGGCTATTTGACGGTTAACAAGTTTCCATTCTTTTTCGTGAAAAACTGAAGCATTTCTGAGAAAATCTGCAAAATGAAGAGTAAACTTTCCCCCTTCCCGAATGGGTAACCGTCCTATTTTCCAGTTGAAGAATTTTGCAATTCTTATCACGGTTTTGGGCGTTTCTTCTTTTAGGGAATCAGAGATTCGTTTTGCTTCCAAAAGCGCGTATCTTTTTTTCAAATAGAAATCATCTATCGCTGACACCATCATAACGGCTATTGGGAAAGATGGGATTTCGATTTGCGGATCCTCGGGTTTTCCTACAGTGTTTGACGTTAGTGTGTTTTCTATGCGTTTTTCTGCGCGGTCAAGAATTGGAGAAAAAGTTGGATCAGCTAACTCGTCTATTTTCAGATCTAGGGTTTTGATGTATTCAGTTGCTTCTGGAAGAAAGGGGTATTTCGCCAGATCGGTTTTCGTGAGGACTTTGGCTCCGCTCCGGCTGTTTCAGGTTTACTCCACCTCTATTCTGGGCGCAAGGTAGAATGTTAACTTTCCTTCTTTGGGCTGTTGAAAATCCAGTTTTATCGGCATGTCAGTGGAGAACTCTAACGTTGCGATTTCCGAGGTGGCGGCAGCAGTTTTGATTATTTCGTTTAGGTAACTTAGGCTAAAGGTGGCTTTGACAGTTTCCTTGACTTCCAAGTCCAATAGAGCATCGCTGCCCTTTTTAAGCTCAATGTTGGCGCCCATAAGATCACCGGTGGCGTGGAGAACGAGTTTTTCGGGATCGGCTTCTATACGCACGTGATCACTAACAAGAGCAGCATCTTCGATGGCTTCGCGCAAGCCTTGGGTCGTGGCCTTTATTTTTGCGTTAAAAGCAAGCTTTGGCGTTGGAACCTCTTCCTCCGCCGCTTCGAGAGTGGGCATGTTAAAGGTGCGGGTGTATTTTCCACTGATAGATACTTGCAAGCGTCCAGTTTTCTCATCAAGCGCAAGTTCTACAGCTTCATCTTTGCCGGCACGTTTAAGGAGTTTGAGAAGTTCAGTGACGTTTAAGCACATTTTCGTCGGCACATCACATACATACTCGTCGAACACGGTTTTTGGCCACTCAAAATCAACCATGGCCACTCGGGACGGATCCATAGCGCGGAGTTTCATGCCGTCGGGAGTAATATCATACGTGGCCTCGTCTACGAGTATGCTAATACTGGTGATCATGTCGCGCAACTGTTTCGCATCGTTAACCTTAACCTTGAACAGGGTTCTGTAGCCTCCTTTTTGTCTGCCTACAGATTCTGCCTCCACAGAATAAAAGGATTTACCTTAGTGAATTTCTCCTCAAACATTTAAAACACACTCGAAAACATCAAACCGTAAAACCATCCTAATCATACCATACAAAAACAACACACATACTCAGCGATTCAGAAAATATCTATATTACATGCACCAAACCAGCAGTCCCTTGAGAACAGAAGCGTACATAGCGCTATGCAGAAACGATACTAGACTAGGGGAGAAGGCGTGCGTTTCTTCACCAAGCCTAAAGAGTGAAAAAAAGTCTAAACATATGGAGCCTAATAAAATCATATATAGAAGAGGAAAAAGAGAAACGAGTGCGCCGAGCAGAAAACAACGAAACCAACTAACCTAAATAATCAAAACTCCTAATTTTAACCAGAAAAGAGGCAAAAAACATTGCAGTACTCAGTAATCGCAGATTCCTACGAAAAAATCGAAGCCACCACAAAACGCCTAGAAATGACAGATCACCTCGTGGAACTCCTCAAAAAAACCCCAAAACAACTCATCGACAAAGTTGTTTACCTAACCCAAGGAAAAATCTACCCCGACTTCACCGGCATCGAAATAGGCATAGCCGAAAAACTCGCCGTAAAAGCACTCGCCCGCGCAACAGGACAAAACGAAGAAACAATAGAAAACAGCCTAAAACAAACAGGCGACCTCGGCGAAACCGCACAACAATTCCTGCAAAAACGCATTCAAGCCACCCTCTTCCAACAACCCCTAACAGTCACAAAAGTCTACGAAACCCTAGAAAAAATGGCAAAAACAACAGGGCCCGGCTCCATCGACACCAAAATGAGCCTACTCGCAGGGCTCCTAACCAACGCCTCCCCAAAAGAAGCAAAATACCTCATCCGTACCGTAACGGGCAACCTTAGGCTAGGGATTGCCGACATGACCGTACTCGACGCACTTGCAATAGCCTACGGAGGCGGAAAAGAAGCCCGCCAGCACCTTGAACGCGCCTACAACATTTCTTCTGATTTAGGCAGAGTGGCGAAAACAATCACAGAAAAAGGTATTGAAGGCATCAAAAAATTCGAAGTGGTCATAAACGAACCTATACGCCCCATGCTTGCCGAACGCCTCTCCTCACCACAAGAAATCCTTGAAAAACTCGGCGGAAAATGCATTGCAGAATTCAAATATGATGGCGAGAGAATTCAAGCCCACAAAGACAACGATAAAATCACACTCTACTCACGCCGACTAGAAAACATAACCGACCAATACCCAGACGCCGTGGAACTCTTCCAAAAATACGTAAAAGCTCAAACGGCAATCCTAGAAGCAGAATGCGTCGCCATCGACCAAGACACAGGAGAAATGCGGCCATTCCAAGAACTAATGCACAGGAGACGAAAATACGGCGTAGAAAAAGCCGTCGAAGAATACCCCATCTCACTCTTCATGTTCGACGTTCTATACTCAAACGGAAAAGACCTAACACTAAAGCCCTACCCAACACGCCACAAAGAACTCGAAAGAATCATAACCCTAAGCGACCGCACCAGAACCGCAGAATACCTAATCACCGACAACCCAGAAGAACTTGAAAAATTCTTCGAAAAAGCCGTCGAAAACGGTTGCGAGGGATTGGTATGCAAATCAATCGCGCCTGACTCAATCTATCAAGCTGGCGCAAGAGGATGGCTCTGGATAAAATACAAACGTGACTACAAAAGCGAAATGACCGACACCGTGGATCTCGTCGTAGTAGGTGCTTTTCATGGAAGAGGTAAAAGAGCCGGCACGTACGGTGCATTGTTGCTGGCAGTTTACGAACCTGAGGATGACTTGTTCAAAACCGTGTGCAAGTGTGGCTCTGGCTTCTCAGACGAAGATTTGGAAAAACTGCCCAAAACCCTTGAAAAACACAAACTCACCCACAAGCATCCACGAGTCAAATCGTTCTTGGAAGCAGACGTATGGTTCGAACCAAAAATGGTTCTCGAAATAATCGGCGCTGAAATCACGCTTAGCCCTGTTCACGTATGCGCTATGGACGTAATTCGGAAAGGAAGCGGCCTCGCCATCAGGTTCCCTCGGTTCACAGGAAAGTATAGAGAAGACAAATCACCCGAAGACGCCACTACAGAAAAAGAAATCATCGAAATGTACCGTAGTCAACTCAAAAAAGTGGAAGGCTAAAAAACAAAAATGGGCTACTTGCCCGGATACAAATGGCAAGCAACCATGTGACCGTTACCCACGTCTACTAATTGTGGTTCTTTCGTGCGGCAAATCTCACCTACCACAACAGGGCATCTTGTGTGGAAACGACAACCTGGAGGCGGGTTTATCGGGCTCGGGATCTCACCTTTTATAACAACCTCGACACGAGCCGACTCTGGATCAGGCACGGGCACTGCAGAAATTAACGCTTGAGTATACGGATGCAACGGTTCAAGAATAACTTGTTCCGCCGTGCCTTTTTCCATTATTTTCCCTAGATACATGATAGCAATTCTGTCGCAGATGTGTCGTGCTAAGGCCAAGTCGTGAGTAATGTACAGGAATGACACGCCAAACTTCTTGACTAGGTCAACCATCAGGTTCAAAACTTCGGCACGGATGGAAACGTCAAGCATGGAAACCGGCTCGTCTGCAACTATAAATGACGGATCGAGAACCAAGGCTCTACCTGTCGCAACTCGTTGTCTTTGACCGCCGCTCAGTTCGTGAGGGAACCTGAAAAGAAATTCTTCGGGAGGCACTAGTTGAACATTTTCGAGTGCTTGGTGGACACGTTTTTCAATCTCTTGTTCGTTGCCTATTTTCTGTATTCTTAAAGGTTCAGCCATTATGTCAGCAATGGTCATTCTCGGGTTAAGCGATTCATACGGATCCTGAAACACGATTTGCATTCTCTTGCGTACTGGCTTCATTTCTTTCTCTGAAAGCGGTGCCAAATCTCTCCCTTCAAAAAAGATCCTCCCGCTCGTAGGATCAATCAGCTTTAGCACTAGGCGGCCAGTGGTTGTTTTCCCGCTGCCGCTTTCTCCAGCGAGACCAAAAATCTCAGCCTTTTTTATTTCAAAAGAAATTCCATCAACGGCGCGAACGAAAAGTTGTTTTCTGGTAAGCAGTGTTTCCCAAAAGCCCATTCTAACGGGGAACCATTTTCTTAAATTTTCAACTCTGACGATTTCTTCCATGCGATCATCTCCTATTTTTTAGTCACCAAATGGCATGCCACGTAATGTTGTTTCCCTATGTCAATTGGCATAGGTTCCTCTTTCCTACAAATATCCATCGCGTAAGGGCATCGCGGATGGAACCTGCATGCTGGAGGGGGGTCTAACAAATCGGGTGGGGAACCCGGAATTGAGGTCAATTCTGTTCGAGGTGCTTTGATGCTTGGGAAAGCGTTGATTAAACCTTGAGTGTACGGGTGCTCTGGGTCTTTAAAGATTGATACGACATCTGCGTATTCCGCCACTTTTCCGCCGTACATGATTACACATTTTTCGCATGTTTCAGCGATAATAGAAAGGTCGTGCGTGATCATAATCATGGCGAGGTCTAGTTTCTTTTTCAGTTCACGCATTAATTTTAAAACCTGCGCGGCAACTATCACGTCTAGGGCTGTTCCAGGCTCGTCTGCGATGAGAAGTGCGGGGTTGCATGCTAGAGCCATGGCGATGAGTGCACGTTGCCTCATTCCTCCGCTGAATTCGTGTGGGTAGTTTGGTGCGCGTTCTGGATCTAATCCTACTGTTTCGAAAAGTTTTCTCACGCGCTCATCGGCTTCTTCTTTGCTGATCTTCTCGTGAGTCAAGATGGCCTCTGAAATTTGATCGCCCACTCTGAAAACAGGATTGAGTGCGTTCATTGCGCCTTGGAAAACTATGGAGACTCCTTTCCATCTGATTTTTTTACGCATCTCATCTTCTGAAAGTTTAACGATGTCCATGCCTTTGAAGAGTATTTTTCCTCCGATTACTCTGCCATTGGATGGTAAAATCTTAAGAATGGAGAGTGCTGTTGTGGTTTTGCCACATCCTGATTCGCCCGCCAATCCTACTGCTTCGCCTTTTTCTACTTGAAAACTGACGCCGTCAACGGCTTTCACTGGTCCTCTAAGCGTTGTAAAGTAGGTTCTCAGATCTTTGACGTCCAGAATCGGCATAAACTTTGCCTCGATTTTTGGTCTTCCATTAGTTTTTGGTAGGATAAGAGCGTATAGTAGATATAAAAAGTTTTTTCAGAAGATACATGATTGCCTTTTCAAGTATTAGCATGATAGGTGATGATTTGCTGATTAAGATGAAAGCGCGATTTCTTCGTAGTTTCCTTTTGAAATTCGCAAATGCGGATACACTTTTGTTTGTGTCAAAGTAGAGCCTGACGCTATTGTGACATCATCGGCAATGACGGAGGTTGCTTGGATTTCGGTGGGTTCATTTTTGGTTGATTCTATTGTGGTATGGCGTCCGATTATGCTGTCTTTTATTTGTGCATGGTCGCCTATTATGGCTCTGTCCATTACGGCCGAGTTTTCTATGGTTACGTTTTTTCCGATGGTGGTGTAGTTGTCGATTGAAGAATTTATGATTGTAACGCCATCGCTGATTTGACAGTGTCTTCCTATGAGCACGGCACCTTCAAGTCGGATTCTACCCGTTTTTATCTTGCGAATAATCTTTTCTCGACGAATAATGGATTCTCCGCTTTCGCCTTGCACCCAAATTCTGGCATCTTCCGAGATTCTGCCGCCAAAGTCCGCTAAAGAAGAAAGTTTTCCATGCAGCATGTCTTTCATGGCTTCTAGGTATCGTTTAGGCGTTCCTATGTCGTACCAGTTTCCCTTCAACTTGTATCCGTATACGGCTCTTCCTGTTTTGATTAGGTAAGGGATGAAATCGTAACCAAAATCGAGTCGATGGTTTTTCTTTATTAGTTCCTTTACGCCTTTTTCCTTGAAAATCTCTCGTATTTCTGGGGTTACTAAGTATAAGCCCGTGTTAGCAAGATTTGATGGCGCTTCGCCTTTTGCTGGTTTTTCCACGAATCGCAAAATTTGCATATCCTTGTTAACGTCGGCGATTCCGTAGCCTTCCACATCTTTAACCTCGCGCAACGCGATTGTCATCGTTGCCTCTTTTTGTTGGTGAAATTCCAGACAATGCTTAACGTTTATGTCGAAAATGTTGTCGCCTTGCACTGCGAAAACAGGGTTTTTAACATCATAATACTCCATGTTAATCCTGGCTGAATCCGCGCTTCCATAATCTTGAACGTTGGGCTGGTATTTTATGTGAATGCGCGGTGAAATGTTGTATCTCGTGGAAAAACCAACACCAGATTCAAAATAATCATGTAAACTGCGGTAGTTTGTATAGCCTTTTACGCCGAAAATAAAATTTTTCACCCCTTGCTGCGCCAAGCAGAGTAGAGAAATTTCGATTAAGGGCCTGTTTAAAAGGCGTATGCAAGCTTTTGAAACTTCTGCCGTAAGGGGGAGAAGACGTTTTGCAATTCCGCCCACTGGAATTATAACCCGTAAATCGTCAGCAATGTAGTTCATAATGAATTTTCTCCGAACAGCATAAACAAGCTTTAACTACTAAAGCATTTTCATGTATTGGTTGTTTTCTGGCGACTGCGAAGGGTTTATATTAAATCTTGCGATACGTATTTATTGTTGGGGGCCGTTGCCGTGGGACGCGTTAAGCGGTGTAAAGAAGAGGATAAGCGTGTTGGGTGTGTTGGTAAGCGGTGTGTTGATTGTAGGTATGGGAGTGTGTGTGGTGGTAAAGTTTTTTGTGGTTGGTTGCGGAAGGTTTTTGACGTTTCTGTGGATGATGGTGTGGAGTTTGTTGTTTGTCCGAGGTTTGAGGTTGAACCGTTGGAGTATAGGGTGTTTAGAAGGGCTTAATTTTTTGCGAGGAGTAAGTTTTAAAGGTTTTATCGACTGATTGTTTTGCGGTTTGTTTAGGATGGTTGGGTTTAGTGCTTTTCTACGGTTGATGCGGCCCGTGAATTGTTTGATGATGGGTTTCGCCGTGATTGTAGGTGCAGCTTTGGTTGAGAGGAATGTTTTTTCTGGTGATGTTTTGGTTAGGCTTTTGCTTGGGTTTTTTGCGGGAGTCTTTCTGACAGGTGGTTCGATGGTCTTGAATGATATTGTTGATCGTGAGATTGATGCTGTAAATGAGCCGGAGCGTCCAATTCCAAGTGGCGCTGTTTCAGTGTCGCAGGCGAAGACTTTTGTTTTGATTCTAGGCGTGTTGGGCTTTTCTTTTGCTTTGGGTTTAGGTTGGGAATGTTTGTTGATTGCGGTTATTTCGTGGTTCGTGCTTTTTGGGTATGTGCTGTGGGGCAAACGTACCGGGTTTTTTGGGAATTTGCTGGTAAGTGTTTGTGTTGTGATTCCGTTTGTTTTCGGGGGCTTTGCGGTTGGGAGAGGTTTCACCGAGGCAAGTGTGATTTTTGTGGTGTTGGCTTTTCTTTCAAATACGGGCCGTGAGATTACCAAGGGAATTGTGGACATTGAAGGCGATAAAAGAAAGAATGTGCGTACCGTGGCCGTACGTTTTGGAAGTCGATTTGCGGCGGTTTTATCAGTGATTTTTTATGTCTCTGCCGTAGTGCTGAGTGTTTTACCTTGGAAGGTGGGGCTGGTTTCGGTTTGGTTTGTACCTTTCGTAATGGTTACTGATGTGGGTTTGATCGTGTCGTGCGTTTGGCTTTTGCGGAATTCTTCTCGAGAAAACGCTAGACGAATTAAAAGGCTAATTTTGATCTGGTTTATTTTTGGGCTTTTGGCATTTTTAGCAGGCACAATTCTGTGACCGTGCCCCTTAGCGCGTTTCTAGGTCTCTTTCATATGTGGTCCTATTAAGCTCCAAATGTGCCCAAAATATGATTAGAGAATTAGTGGATTTTCTTGTGGTTCTGAGATTTTTTGTTTGTTTTTTGGGTGTTATTGTGACGAGGGTTGGTTAAAGCGGCCAGATGTATTCGTCTTCGTTTGTTGCTGCGCCTATGATTACTTGGAGATTTGTCTTTTTTGTTTTGGTGTGTTCTGTTTGCTCCAGTAGGCCGGAAACGCGGACTCGTTCGCCTTTTCGTGCGACGTTTCGGTAGTATCCGATCATGGAAATCACTTTTGTTGGTATCATGTTCTCGGCTAGTATTGAGTTTTTATCGATCGGCACGTAATTCTTGATGCCGTAGATTGCGGGTCTAAACATTGCTTCGTGGTCGTCGGTGATGTCGCAGTAGAACTTGACTGGTTTGATTGGAGAACATTTGAACGTGCCATATTTTGTTTTGATTTCTTCTGGTTTTCTTGTTGCGTTGAAGACGAACAACGTGTTTTTGTAGCGTCCTCTGTATCTTCGTACCATGTCTAGGCGTTTAGTAAACACGTATTCCAAGATGCCCTTTTTCGCCAAACGCTCAACGGCTTTTTCTACGCGCCTGAAATTTTGTGCGCCGTAAACCACAAGATCCACGTCCGAGTCAGCCTTATGCATGGTCAACGCAAGAGAGCCGTGTAACCCAAAATCTTCGAGTGTTACTTTGGCTTTTTTAGAAAGCAGTGTTACAAGTTTGACTGCGATTTTTTCCAGTTTGTTTCTTCGTTTTTTCTTTAAAAGAATCTGGAGACGTTTGTCCGGCGTGTAGAATTTCTTTATCTGTTTTTTTGGAACGCTGATTACGTCCTTCTGAAGATACGGGTTGTGCCACACATAAGCGGAGAAATGTTCACGGAATGTTTCGAGAAAAACTCTATAATTGTTCGCTGTATAAAGTTGCTCTGCTCTTACGAACTTCAGTTTGCCTTTTTTCCATACTCTTTTGAGTTTTTTTACTTTGAAAACGTCTTCGTACTCTAATGGAATATACTTCAAGAATGCTACGACGCGGTCTTTTGGATGTTCATAGCCGAAAACGTAAAAGATGAAGTTGTCGCGTGTGATGAATGTGTCGCCGTCGCGTGGGATCCACTCGTCACTGGTCAAGCAGCCGCCTCCGTTAACATTAATATTAGCAATGTTTACATGGATAAGTTTATGCAAAATCCAAATCGGAGTTTCAGGGATAGGGACTTTCTCCAAACACCAGAGGGGTTTTTCTTCTGTGTAGTAGGCACTGTCCATCCTTTTGATAGAGTAATCGCTTACGTAAAATACATGCCAGCCAAAACTGGCAAGTGGCAAGACGAACGCGCTGCTTATGAACGTGTAATGCGGGATTACACTATTCCCAGCCTTCTTGAAACTTTTCGTTTACTTAGAGCAAAGTATCCGCAGTACGTGTTTCACTCGGACGTTTTTAGTATAGACATGACTGCCGTGCCACTTAATCTTGTCAAGCAACACTTCCGACCAGAACATAAACTCGATGCGCTTCTCAAAACAACAAGACGGGACCCGTTGCAAGAGAAACTCGTAAAACTTGTAAACTTTCTTTCTGAAAAAAGCGGTATTCCAACCAGCAGTTTCGGCGTGACTGGTTCAATCCTCCTCGGCATTCATAACCCAAAATTCTCAGACATCGACCTAACGATTTATGGACAAAGAAACAGTCAAAAACTAAAAGAAACAATAAACGCCCTAGTCGCAAATTTTGCCTCGCCCCTAAAACGACTCCAAGGCGCATTGCTCGAAGATTGGTGTAGAAAGAAAACCCAGCGTTATCCATTAACACTTAAAGACGCCAAACGCATAATTGAACGGAAATGGAACATTGGAGTTTTTGAGGGCACGTTGTTTTCAGTTCACCCAGCAAAAGTTGAATCAGAAATGGCAGAAAAATATGGCGACAAATCCTATCGTCCCGAAGGCGAGGTGACAATAGAAGCTACGGTAATCAACGATGGCGAAAGCATGTTTCTGCCGTGTGTATACAAGGTTAACAATGTAAAAATAATCGAGGGCAAACAAACCAGCACAGAAATCGAGGAAGTCGTGAGTTACGAGAGCCTCTATGACAGCTTGGCGGAAACTGGCGAAAAAATACTCGTGAAGGGAAAACTTGAACACGTAACCGATTATAGAAAAGGCAGAAAGTATTACCGTGTTCTAGTCGGTTCGCCTGAAGGAAAAGGCGAAGAGTATGTTAAATTTGCTAAATAAATGACTGTTTTCTTGTTGTTTTTCATAGAACTTTGTTGCACAAATGTTAAATTGTATTTACTATAGAGACTTATGACGAAGGAGACTTGCGCGCTTGCACCATTA
>JAWBOF010000027.1:0-11539 GCA_038826685.1 Bathyarchaeia archaeon | reverse complement strand
CTCCTCAAAAGTGACTTTTTTACCAACATATTTGGGGTGTATTTGGAGCCTAATTGGATCATATATGGAAGAGGGTCTAGCCCAGCGACGAGAAACACGCACACCCCGAGAAAAACCAGAAACCAACCCACACTTATTCCCAATACAGATTACAAAATCGCAACCATTAACACCAAAACCTACTCTTACACTGTCGCATGGTGAGAAGGTTGAATGACACATTACTCAAAGCTTGCAAAGAACTAATCGACGACGCCAAAATGAAATGCGCAGATTTAGTTTTCAAAGAAATCTGCCTCGAAATCTTAGCTCGAGCAAAACATGTGCTTAACACTACAGAGTACGAAACTCTGATACGCTATGCAACAGAACGCATAGAAGAAAACACACAAGCACACGCCGAAATCGAGCTGGAGGCAAAAACACTCGAGTGAACAGCAAGCGCCATAAAATTCTATTTTAAACCAAGCCAAGGCGTCAATTGCACGCCTTCTCATCTTCTACTCTGTTTCTAATCCACAAGTAACCACTTCATCATGTGCACTCTCTTTTTTTAACAAAAACCGCCTCTCTATTTCCAGTGAACAAGCATTGAAAAAAGAAATCACGCAAACCGCAAAAAACCTTCAGTTCGGCGATTTGATCGAAGTAGATTGGCTAGACGCAAGCGAGGCATCAGGAAGGCTCGAAAGCGGAAAATTCGACACGCCCGTGAGAAGCGTAGGATATTTTTTAGGTTTGAAGGGTCGCAAAACAAAATACCTAGTAATCGCCAAAGAACTTGTTCGCACATGCGACGCTTTCCACTATAACGTCATTCCGTTGGGTATGGTGGAGACCATAAACATAGTCGCCAAAGAAATTCTAAACCTCGACAACATCAGCATCCTGAAAAAATTCGTCCACAGCTTCTTGCGACGTCCACGACAAAACGACGGCTGGATATACTTTGAAGCAACTATTAAGAAAACTATTCACTAAAAAAATTGCAATCATCAGCAAAAAAGAAAACAAGAAAATAAGGTACACAACCATACCGCCTAGCGAGCGACTCGTGACAGGAATAATTTTCGCAATAGTAGCGTTGACAGGGCTAATTATTCTAGAAATCGCTCACCTCGCCTTCCTCAAAACATGGAACAGCGAAATCTTCGCAGCCATCACCAGCATCATCGGAACCATACTAGGCGTATTTATCTCACAAAAAACCTAACCCGGCATTGCGACATTTTAATCGGAAAACATCTGTCTTGCTTTTTTATCCACCTCAAATTTTTTGCAAACCAAATCAAACATATCATCTTCTTCGGCAATTTCATCCTATAAACCAGCCAACATAAAAAACGTTTGAAGAAGAATGAGACGCGAATTCTTCAAAATAATCCGCAGCGTAAAAAAGTTCAACCGAGATACCAAAAAATTCCACATAAACATTAGCTACAAAACCGCAACAACTCTTACGCCCAGAACCCTCGCGGTATCCGAAGCCTTCGGCCTAGGCGTGGACGCAAGCCACAAACAAATAATATACGACAACGTGGAATTACAAATCGGCCCCACAGACATAATTTACATAACCGGCGAAAGCGGCAGCGGCAAAAGCATTTTACTTAAACATCTAGAAAAATTGCTTCACCCAAACGCCATAAACATACAAAACATAAAATTTGACGATTCAAAACCCATAATCGAAACCATCGGCCAAACGTTTGAAGAAGGCTTAACGCTACTCTGCAAAGTAGGACTTAATGATGCTTTCATTTTTCTCCGCACTTACAAGCAACTAAGCGACGGACAAAAATACCGCTATCGCCTCGCAAAACTCATCGAAACAGGCAAACAGTTCTGGATAATGGACGAATTCTGCAGCACGCTAGACCGTGACACAGCAAAAATCGTTGCATACAACGTGCAAAAACATGCAAGACAAACGGGCAAAGCGATTTTTGCCGCAACCACACACACCGACCTGTTAAAAGACCTTGCTCCAACTCTTCATATTCACAAACGCTTCGGCAAAGAAATCACAATCAAATACTTCCCAAACATCCCACCAACCCAATGCACTATAGCAAAAAATACCCAGATAACAGAAGGAACAATACGCGACTACCACAAATTAGCGCAGTTTCACTACCGAGAATCTCGAAGATTACCGCCTCCTAGAAAGATTTTCACGATGCAACGCACAGACGTAAACGAACTCATAGGCGTAATAGTTTACAGCTACCCCCCGCCAACATGTTTTGGAAGAAAAAAGGCTCTAGCAAAAAAGAAACTATTAACGATAAAAGAGATGAACCAGCAGCTAAGCATCATAAGCCGAGTGGTTTTACATCCAAAATACCGCACCATTGGTTTGGGCGCACGATTAGTGAAAGAAACATTACCCTTGGTAGGCACTCCTTACGTGGAAGCGGTGGCAGTTATGGCGAAGTACAATCCTTTCTTCGAAAAAGCCGGCATGATTAAACTCGCAACACAACGCTCAGATGTCTCTTGCAACAATGCAATACAAAGCCTAAGCAAAATTGGCCTTAACCCGCACCTAATCGCCTCAGAAAAATACAACCGAGAAAAATTAAAGAACTTAAATAAGGAACAAATAAATGAAATCAAGAATATTTTGGGAAGAATCAAAAACCATCGCTTGAGAAGAATCTTTGTAAATAAACCCTATATAAATAACAGGGCCTTCAAAACAGCCATAACAAACACAAACTTAACCAAACTCGCCCATGCACTACACGTGCTAAGCATCCTTTTGCAAGAAAAAACCTACCTATTTTGGACACGTACACAACAATAATCTTTTTAAACCTACCCCTTCATTAATGACACTGGGAGGAATGGACGGCCAATGATTATTCTATCCCTCTGCCAACGACGGCAGACCGAAAAAGGCTACGTAACTCCTTTCCCATATTATGTAGTCTTCTTCCTCCCCCCTGCTGTAACGCAAAAATCAACCGCGTTCAGCATCCCTAAGGTTTGCAATCGTGGCAAAGGGTCGTCCATTCCTCCGATATTACTCGCTAAATAACAAAGTCTGGGGATTTTTCCTTAATTACGCTGTTTTTTGACGTAAAAGATTGTAGAGGTTAGGATAGCATTAACTAATGTATTTTTGGTTGGATTTTTCGAAATCCTTCACAATTTCCATTACTCTTTTAGGTGCTTGAATGGCGTTTAACGGTATTCCTTTCAGAAGTGTCCATGGTCCTTTTTCAGCGAGTTTTGTAACGATGCTGTCTTTGCCAAACGATTTTTCAGCAATTTCATTAACCATAGGCCTGACATCACTCTCTGCCACATAACCTAACGCATGTAGATACTCGTGAAGTAACAATACGTAAACGAACGCGTTGACAAGTTTCCTAGATTTTGTCGCGGTCTCAACAACTTGGACAAGCGCTCGGTTAAGGACTATATTATTTGTGCCAAAAGGATGATACGCACCTATGTTGAATGGAAGATTATCCAGAAAAAGCATAATTCCAACTCGAAAAAGACCTAGGGAAGATTTCGTTGTTTCTTTAACAATCTCCCAAATCTCGCTGTAATTTTGCGCATTCTCTAAGTGAGAAGCATAATTTTCGGGCTTTTTTCTTTCCCCGCTCATTTCCCTCACTTACGGAGTAAGGATTACTAAATAAAACATGTAATTCACTGTTTTGGTGTGGAGGGAGGAAAAAGAAGAGGGAGTTAGAGGCTGAAGAGAAGGAGTTTGAACGCGCAAGCAAAATTTTTAGTCTCTAACTCCAGTCCTCCCATCTTATTTCATTGTATATAATAGGTTTAAAAATCTTTTGTTTTATTTATTGACTTTGATTCTTTTTCTGATAAAAACAAAACATAAAAACCATGACCATCAGCGGCTCGCTTTCAATTTCTTCATGGCGTGCTTATGGTTATACATCCATTTATTTTTTTCGAAGAATTCGTAGGATACTGTTTGGCGTTTGTAGAAAGAAATGTCTAGGAGAACATGGAAAAAACGTGTTACGTATTGCGTCTCTATAAGCGTGTTCAGAGTATCTACGAGCTTGGGGAACTCTACCTTTGGAATGTAAAAGTGACCGATCAGTTTGTTTTGTCCTATCACTTTTGCATAGTTAAAAACAAAAGGTTTGTTCGTGAGTGAATTAACAAATTTGGCAAGCCTCTCTTTGCTTTTAAATTCTATGACAAAGCTTGACAGTTCAGAAGATTGATGCGGATAAGGAAAGATGGAAATCTCGTAATCAGCAATTAATCCACGTTTAAGAATGTGGTTCTGAAATCTGTATCTAACCGCTTCTGGAGTCATTTCTACAACTTTTGCTAACTGCTTGAATTCTACAGTCCCATCCTTTTCCAGCTCCTTCAAAATCAGCAAATCAACATCGTCCACCATAATAGGATACGTTTCTGGGTCTTGAAGCCTGTTTGGGAGTGTTTCTGATGCTTGTTTTATTTCATCCACCCATCTTTGCCATTGAAAGTTCCAGCTTCGTTTTTTGAAATTGAACCATGTGAAATTTGGAGGTATCTCGCAGAAATCGGTAACCCAGAAAAGAAGATAATTGTCCAAGATTTTTTGTTTGGTTGCTTCTTTGAAGTAGTTTTCAAATTCATTTCTGAATTTGGCGGGAAAACTAAAGAGCGCGTAAATCCCATTTATTTTTCCAAAGCATCTTGCCATGTACGTCCAATATAACGAGTTTTCAACGAGATTTTGCAGTGCTTTTTCTTTGCCCGGTTTTGCTTCGGCGAAAACAACTGCTCGGCTTAATCCGAGTTTTTGATAACTGAGGCGTGCTCTTGTTTGAAGCCCGCTTTCTTTGACGAGTTTTGAGATTCGAAATGCCACGGTGGTAGGAGACAATTTTAATTCTTTGGCGAGTGCTGAGATGTTTCTTGGACCATACGCTCCGAGACCCTCGAGTATCTTTGCGTTTATGTTATCTAGTGAATCTAGGTATCGAATCATCCATTTGAAGTCTTCAACGCCGCTCGTAGCACTCGCCTCGAACTTTTTTTATACGATGGTCGCACGTGTTGTTTTAGGTCTGGGATCTTGTATGGGGTCGCCGTAAGCGTGTTGGGGTGGACTAGGTGTAGTTGGAATATTGTAATCCACACTTGTTCTTGGGAGAGTTTCAGGGGGGCTTGGTGCAATTAAGGAGATAGCGATGCTCGCATAAGCTTCTGAGATGTTGTAGAAGGCGAAGCACAAAGCGACAAGAACCATGAAGAGAATTATTTTTTTCAATTTCACACCTCTTCGTTCCACCTTTTATTTATATGTTCGTTGCTTTTTTCTTTTTTGTTTTTTTAAAAAAAGAATAGTATCCGTTGGCAAAAAACCAACATTTTTAAGTTTCACGTGAGCAGATGGCGCAAACGGTTGTTATGCTTTAAACCATTTGAAGATAAAGTATCGTATTTCGTTGTCGTGTGGCGTGGCGATTATGAATCTTTTTCTTACGGTTGTGGCGAGCCGTCCTACTTTTACGATTTCTGTTGCCGTTATTTCGTCTTTTGCTTTTTTTACTGAAACCATAAAGGGTGCATGTTCTAAGCCGGGGCCATGCTTGTATACGGCGAAGTCGCAGCCAAACTTGATGCCAGGCGTTACGATTAAGCCATGATTACGTAAATCTTTGTAAACAGCGTATTTTAAGTCAAAATCTTCGTATATTCGGCGAGCTCGTTTCAATAATTCCTTCGATCCTATTTTCTTTTCGTCTTGTTTTACGATTATTACTTTTCTTTCAACGAGATACAATCCTTCCATTAGATCTAGGATGAGAGGCACGTCGAATTCCATAAGTTTGGGCTTTGGGATTCCGACAGGTTTTCCATAAAAACCCATTTTATACAGTTGTGTTCCTTCCTTTGTGTTCCAAATGACCAAAAAGTTTTCAATGAACTCGGCTTCGATTTTTTTTCTCATGCTGTCCGTTGTTCCTTTTAGATGGTAAATGATAAGATGCGTGCGGCGTCGGCGGCATCTTCTGCTTTGTCGGCGGCATCTTCTAAAAGTTTTATTATGTCACGCAAAAGAACGAGTACTGGGATGGTAAGATTTGCGCTGATGATTTTAAGTTCTACTTCACGGTAGATTTCATCCACTGCACGTTCAGCGATTTCTACGTCACGTGCCTTTTCCAATGTTTTTGCTGATCCATAGTTTAATGTAATAGTGGTTTCTCTTAATTTCAAAACTGTTTCCAACATGGCCTCAGAAAGTTTAACGAGATCCTTTTTAATGTCGTTGGGCACTTTCCAACCGCGTTCTATTATTTGAAGCAACCAAAAGGCTATTCCTTCGCAGAAGTCAGCGATTTCGCTTGAAAGGTTAGTGAATCGTAGGAAATCTTCTCTGCTTATGAGGATGGCGCCGATTTCGGCGAGTTCTTGGGAAACAATTCTTCTTGCGCTGTCTACTTCTTCCTCGTTTTTTCTGATTTCCATGAACAGATGACGTGCTGTTTCTTTGTCGGATTTGATGAAGCAGTCGAACATTTGGGGAATTTTTCTGGATAGGTCTACAACTTTTCGTAGATGGTCCTGGCAAACGGAAAGTGCTCGGCGTTTTACTCTTTCTTCTGTTTCTACGGGAAGGACCATGCTCTCGCCCTCAAAAATCGTTTGTGGCGTTCATCATTATAGTGTTCCAAGTATTAAAAAATATAGCGAATTAAACGCTAAGCCCGTGCTGTGCGTTGTTTATTCTTATACTGGTTTGCCTAGTTCTTCGAAGCCTTTGTTGTGGTGGAAGTAATCGTGTAGCATTCTGATTAGTCGTTTTGTGCTTGTTCTTACTTGTTTTCGTGTGTCTCGGTCGCGGATGGTTACGGTTTCATTCTTCAGTGTTTGATGGTCGATCGTGATGCAAAGGGGAGTGCCGATTTCGTCCATTCTTGCGTATCGTCGTCCCACAGATCCAGAGTCGTCGTATTCTACTGAAAAGCCCGCGTCGAAGAGTTTTTTGTGGATTTTTTTGGCCTTCTTGAGCATTTCATCCTTGTTTAGTAGGGGGAAGACGCCGATTTGTATGGGAGCGATTTCGCGTGGAAGCCTTAGCACTGCACGGTCTTCTTTCTGTTGGTAAGCGTATTCTAGGGTTATATAAGTAAGCCGATCTGAGCCGAAACTGGGTTCCACCACGTGTGGAATGAAGTGTTTGCCTCTTTCTTCGATTTTTTCTTTTAAGATTGTTATGTAGTCGGGCAGAATTTTAAATGATTCGAGCATGAAGAAGCCCTGGTTTTTTATTGCTTTTTCTACGTCTTTGGGGTTTATTTTTTGGAGTAGTTGGGCGATTTTAGCAGCGTCTTTTTTGAATGCTGGTCCAAGTTTTGCCATCACGGGTTTTATAACTATGTTTTCTTTGACGATTGGTTTTTCGTATTCTTTGTATACCCTCATGTCAACGCCGCTGGATTCCATGTGTCGTGAAAGGTCGTAGTCGGTGCGGTAGGCAAGGCCGGAAACTTCGGTCCAGCCCCAACGGTCAAGATAAATTTCTTGGTCGAAACTTTGCAGTGAATAGTGGGCTTTTTCCCATTCGAGTTTTTCTATGAAGCGTTGTTTGTCTGGTGGGACGCCGAGTTGGGTGAGGAAGAGTTTTGCTTGTGCCATGAAGAAGGCTTGCCATGGGGTTTTTACGTAGCCTTTTTTCAGTGCTTCTTTTATGGTGGTTTTGATTGGTTTTTTTATGTTTTTCTTTTTTAGTTCGGCGGGTATTATTTGGATGGTTTCGTTTTCTATTTGTTTTATCCATGAGCATGGTTCTTCTGGATCGAAGAAGAATTCGACGTCCATTATGGTGAATTCTCTGAGGCGTATCAATCCTTGTCGTGGGCTGATTTCGTTTCTCAGTGCGTGGCCGATTTGTGCGACGCCGAACGGCATTTTTTCTCTTGCGTATTCGTAGAGGCGTTTAAATTCGACGAATATGCCTTGGGCGGCTTCGGGTCTGCCGTAGCCTGTGGCTTCGGTGTAGGGGCCGATGGTGGTTGTGAACATTGTTAGGAATTGTTTTGGGGTGTCGAAGTTTTTGCTGTGGCATTCTGGGCAGTGTATGCCTTTTTCTTTAAGGGTTGTTTCGAGTTCTTTGAGGCTTAGTTTTTCTGTTTCTGTGTCGCTCATTTTCGCCTGTTCTTGCAGAAGATGATCCGCACGGAATCGTTTGTGGCATTTTAAGCATTCGACAAGGGGTTCTTTAAAGTGTGCAAGGTGGCCCGATGCTTCGAAAACTTTGCCTGGTGTGATTATTGAAGATTCGATTTCTTGCATGCCGAAGCGACGCACAAAGAATTCGCGGAATTTATCTTCGATGCGACGTTTTAAAACTGTGCCCAAGGGGCCGAACGTGACGAAGCCTGCGACGCCGCCGTAGATTTCGTAGCTGGGCCAGAAGAAGCCTCGGCGTTTTGCGAGTTCGGTTATCTTTTCGTATTTGTCTTGGGTTTGTTTTGGTTGCATGGTGTGTTCCCTGTTTTGTTGGTGGTGTGATGTTTTTAGTGTTTAAGCGTTTTTCTTTGTTAATAAAGCAAACGCACGTGTAATTTTTGGTTGTCGAGTGTTTTGTGAGAGTGTGCCGCGTTTCTAGGCCCTCTTCCATATATGATCCTATTAGGCTCCAAATATGCCGCAAATATGAGCAGAGAAGCACGGGTTCAACCTAGCTTGTTGTGAGTTTTTGGAGCAGCTGAGAGGGGTGGTGCGGTCTCGAATAATGCGGTTGTGTTGAGCATCAACGAGACGGAATCTCGCCGCTATATGTTTTGTTTAGTTTTGGTTGGCTCTATATACTAATTACAACAAAACGGTATATTTCTAATTATTATACCACAATTTATATTACCGACGTTTATTTTAAATCTGACAATGAATCGAAAGAGGATTTAACATGACGATGCGTAAACTTCAACGGACCGGTGGAGGGACATTCTTTGTCTGTTTGCCAAAAGAATGGGCTGAACGCCTTGGTTTGAAGCGTGGGTCGACTGTTTCTGTGGTTGAAACGGCGGACGGAAGGCTACTCATCGACCCAAAATACGAAGAGGAACGAGCGTTACAGGTTGTTACCATAGAACCGAGCGAACTCTTAGACCGCGAAGTTGTTGGGAAATATTTGCTTGGATACGACATTATCCGTGTCGAAGCGAAAGACCAAATAACCGCGAAACAACGAGAACTCGTGAAACGTGCGGCAAGTCGTCTGGTTGGGTTAGAAATTGTTGAGGAAGATTATAAAAGCATCGTGATGCAGTGCCTTTTAGATCCAGGCATACCGCCCGAGAAAATTCTGTTTAGAGAATACACCATTGCCGCGGGTATGCATCATGACGCTGTTACGGCGTTGGTCGACGGCGACGTACATTTGGCAAACAATGTTGCCGCTAGGGATGACGACGTAAATAGGCAGTACTTTCTTCTAGTCCGCATCTTGCGCTCTGTCATTCGTAACCCACGGTTGAGTGAACGTTTAGGCATTTCGGCACTTGATTGTCTAGATTACAGATTGGTAGCCAGTTTTGTAGAAGGGATCGGCGATCAAAGCGCACAGATAGCCGAAAAATCGAACGCGTTAAAGGGCACGAAACTAGGCGGCGATGTCCCTCAAGCGTTGCTAAAGTTGCACCGAGCGGTTTTTAATACGCACGAAAATGCGTTAAAGGCTTTACGTGAACGAAACACGCGGCTTGCGGAAAGCGTACGTGATGAACGCGAAAGCATTAGGGAGTTAATGAGGGAAGTCGAAGCATTAGCAAAGGACGAACGCGACGTAAACATAGTGGGCGTTGTGGTTTCGACAGTGGATCACATTGGAAGAATTTATGAATTAAGCGTCGACATCGCCGACTTGGTTATGCCCAAAATGTCCGAGTAAATTGCCATAAAAGTGTTTATTCTGCTTCTTTAGACCAAGTCTTTATTGCCATTTCATAAGTGCCAAATATTTACTTTGCAACCTTCATGTAAAGGTGAAAATGTTGAACCCTCTTTCAAAAAACTCAGCAAACGACAAAAAAGTGAATTTGCTTGGAGTCGTACTCGGAGTCTGTATCATTGCCGTGGTCCTAGTTGCTTACGGACAAATTTCGATCCTACAAAAAAACACAAGCACGCTAGAAGCAAACAACAGCGCCCTTCAAGCCGAAAACCTTGATCTACAAAACCAGATAGCGACCCTGGAAGCTCAAAAAGCCAGCTTACAACAACAAGTAAGCACCCTTCAAACCAACGTGACCAGCCTATCAAACGAAATAACAGATCTACAAGCCGCAATCTCGACTTTGGAGGATCAAGTGCAAACGCTTGAAAGTAATTACGCGAAACTTCAAGCCGACATCATATACAGAAACGGGCATATAGTCCATCTGGAGCTACAGTGGTGGAGCGAACATCTGATAGTCAAAGACCCATCGCACATCGTCTAAAGGCTTTTCTAATAGCCTTATTTTTCCTTTTACATTAATTTTTGAGCGGAGACTCGGTTCAGTTTTGGTGTTTGTTTAAGGTTTTTTAGAAACGTTTTTATGTTTTGTTGCCAATAATTCTTATAGATATGTCTGTTTAATGACATATTGTTCATAAGGAAAACAGACGAACCGTTCAACAAACAAACAAGTGACAAACCATGAGAGCCTCTTGGAGCAAGAGGATGTTGCTTCTTTCTCTATTCATTTTGTTAGACTACATTGTCACGTTGGTTATGATTTCTTATCCTCACGAAGAAGCCAACGTGCTTGCCAGAGTTTCCATGGAGACGTTCGGAGTCACGATTGGTCTTACTCTTTTCAGCGTCTTAGTAAACTTGCCCATATACATCATTCTTGGACTTTTCACGTTCTATCCGCGACCACTGGGCTTCGCGTCCTCTCCCTTTGCATGTTCTGGCTTGGATGTTGTTTTCGCTTGGTTTGTAGCAGGCGCGCACTTCAGCGGAGCTCTTAGTTGGGTGCTAATCGGACCTAGCTTACTTTACCAATCAATCGGTGCGGGGCTTTACTTGTTCCTTCTTTTTATCGTAAACTGGAAACCAAAACCTGAGTAAAGGCGACCGAGATTAAACGTGATGGGTAACTTAACCTTTTTATAATACTTAAACGCACGTTTTTAGCCAATACTCAGTTAAGGAGGCACGAAAGGCTCTTTGAAACGATTCAAGGAGAAACTACTGCGGTTCCAGACGTTGCGGTGGACAAGTCAACTTTGTTTTTTCATTCTGCTTAACGCCGTGGTTTTCGGAGTCGCACCGGTGCCTCTTGTTTTGCCCATACTGCACAGCTCGGGGACACCGCAGAAAACTGTTAGCGATGCCTTTGCTGCCATCCAGCAATTGTTGTATGAAGCAGTTTTTCCATGGCTTCCCTTGGCCGCCTTCTTCGTGTTCGCCATCTTTTTGGGACGGGCTACATGCAGTTGGGTTTGCCCGTTTGGTTTTGTGCAGGAAATACTGAGCTATTTTAAGCGTCGCAAGATGCAAGTGTCGCCGAGGACTCATCAGCAGATGATTTATCTAAAGTATGCGATTTTGGCT
>JAWBOF010000026.1:2758-11635 GCA_038826685.1 Bathyarchaeia archaeon | reverse complement strand
CCGCCGCTTGAATTCCTCCCATTTTTCAGGATCGTGACCATACCATTTTCGCAGTTCGTCGCTGGGCGCTATGTCTTTTAACCATAAATCGACCAAAGCCTTGTCTTTGCTTAGGCCTCTTGGCCATAGTCGGTCGACGAGGATTCTGAAACCATCGCTTTCGTCGGGCAAATCGTACACTCTTTTCGTTTTTATCATACCCCAAACCTCTAAAAAAGCTTGTATAAACGATTTACGATACAGGTGGGACTGAATCTTGCTTTGCTGAATTGTCTGAGGGGTCGACGTGAATTACGCAGTGTTGACAGCCAGTTACGCTCTTCAGCTTTTGCTCTACTTCGTGCGCTATTCTATCAGCCTCTTCAATAGGCGTGCCCTTCGCCACTTCTATGTGCATGCCCGCATGAACCATGCCAGGACCCACATACTCGGCTTTCAAATCGTGAACGCCCAAGACACCTTTCACTGATTTTGCTGTTTGTTCCAAGTTTTCCATGAATTGCTTGTCGGGTGCTCGGCCCACGAGATAGTGGACGTTGTCTTTGAAGAGGTAAACTCCGCTGAAGGCGATAACAGTCGCTACGATTGTGGATGCTACGGGGTCTGCAAGATAATACCCTTGTGCAACGAGAATCACGGCGATTAACACGGCTACGTAGGAAAACTCGTCCTTAACCAGTGCGACAAGTTGGGCTTTCGTTGAAGCGCCTTTCTTCTTAACCCTTAAAATATCAACCGTGGGAACGGCCACTATAATCATGCCTACGACAATCACTATTAACGCAAGAGTTACGTTTTGAAATTCAGTTTCTGGCTGGAAAAATTTCGGGATGGCTTCACGGAACGCTTCGAGACTCATAAAAAGAATTAGGATCGTGGCTGAAGTGAGCGCTGCAACGTTCTGGCCCCTTCCGTGACCAAACATGTGGAATTCGTCTGCGGGTTTCCGTGACCACGAAATGGAAATTAAAAGAAAAGAGGAAACTATGACATCGCTCAACATTTCGAACGCTTGGGCTAACAACGCCAAAATGCCCGTGAAAAGGTATGTCGCCAACTGCAGCACTACAAGTATGATGTAGCCTATTAAGGCGATTTTTATGCCTCGCGTTTCTTTAGAGTATTCTGACATATAAGGTCCAGTGCATTCTGCTTAGGCTAATGTTCGTGTCCGCCCATGCCTTTTGTTTCTTCGCCAGCGTGTTCTCCGCCGCCCGTGATGTTCGCGTACAAGTGGTGGGCATAAAGGACGAAGCCCAGGTTCGCTTGCACGTATTCTCTGGCGGCGGTTACGTCGTTTACTTCGTACTTCTTCTTAGCCATGACATGTTTGAACCTTTTCTGCAGTTCCTTCTCAACTGCGCGGTTGATCAAGTTGATTACTGCGCTTGGATCTCCCTTCTTTATCGCTCTCTCTGCCTTCGGCACTACGGGTCCCCAATCAAGCCCTGCCGGTTTTAGTCCAGTATACGGCGCGCCTTCGCCCTCTCGATGCAGTCGCACGGCGGTTTCGAAGAACCAGTAATCAGCGACCTCAGCCGCTTCCTTGCCCCTCTTTCTTGCTCGAAGAGCCTTTTCAAAAGCCTTCTTCAACTCTGCCTCGGCTTTTTTAGGCACCCAAGGGAGAATCAGGTTAACGTTTCCTTTTTCCAACGCCTTCCTTGCTGCTGTAACAACGGGGCCGTCCATCGTGTCACAATGCGGTGGCAAACCCTCTCACCTCCAAGCATGCAAGTATGCCACTGTTTTGCTTATATTTTCTTTCATTTTTCTATGCAAAAACGATACTAGAGAGGTGTTGTGCTCACAAAAAATAGAGAAGCCTATTTGGAACAATGGTGCTCCGGCCGGGATTCGGACCCGGGTCTCCGGCTCGAAAGGCCGGAATACTTAACCTGGCTATACTCGGCAGAGAGCCCGTTTTAGTTGTCTCTTCTACCGGAGCCATCTTCGGAGCATCATGCAGAACGTTACCTCTGAATTTAAGTTTTCTGATTAAACAATCCTCATCAGCGCTGAGGTTTCAAGGCTGTTTCTACGCATTCGTTTAAAGGTGCTAAAACGGCATCCACGTTGTTCATTGTAGGCGAATAATACGCTGCCTTGGCCGAATTCGTCAACATGATCCTTACGCCTAACTCTTTCAGCCACGTAACGATGGCGCAGGTGTCGCAAAGAACATGACCACCTGCTTTTTCAATCACTTTCACATGTTCCGTCGCTTTTTCCTTGACAAACCGCGACGTACAAACCCAAAATTCTCTACACACTCTTTTGCCTTTAAGCAACTCAGCAACAGCCTTAACCTCACCAAGCGAACAATGAGGACACCCAACAAAAACCAAATCAGGCGATCCAGCGCCCGCAGAAAGATTTTCCATGACATTCCTAACATCAGACTTTGTCACGGAAACCCTTTCCAAGCCCCTAATCTGACGGGGCTTGTAATGGAAAATGCTGGTCATCCCGCTTGAGGCAAGCCCCGCACCAAGTTGCTTTAACTCTTCACTCGTAACATTTGCGGGTAATCCTTGAAAAACCGGAACCTTATCCTTTATCGTCTTCCCTACATAAACCCCAAGCGCCCCAAACTCAGCCTCGTTCGTCAATTCGGTTTCAACTTTTACTATTATGCTTGGCTGACGATTTTCTGGCTGATGTACACCGTAATCAGGGACCTTCCCAATTAGAGCAGCAGCAAGCGCGCTTGGGCTACCTTCACGATTCGTCCATGCGCTGAGCACGGAATTCGTATAAACCACGGCTGACGATTCAGCGGAAGCCAGGTGCCAACCCGGCTTGGGCGGCTTTAAGTAGTAGGGCGTGCACGTTAAAGTCGGAACAACACCCATCTGCGTGTAAAGGTTGAGAATCAAAGTTTGTTTTTCCCTTAACCTTTCGGAAAACTTCGCCGCCAAATAATCAGAATCGAAACCGCAGGGGTTCAACGTAGAAGGCACACGAACCCGTGGGCATGTCTCCGCTGTCGCTTTAAGAAAATCAATTGGCGCATCACCGAGGGTTTTGTAGGAAACACCAGAGATATGCGCGGATTTTATGGGTATAAGCTTTGACGCGCCGAAAAGGTCTCCTAATCGAACGAGAATTTTCATGGCTGTTTGATAAGCCCAGCCGAATTCGCCGTCATAGATTTTCTCTTCTTTCCGTGTCAAATACATGTTATGAATCTTCCAACAATCTAACTAAACCCTTAGTCGCGTCCACTTCGACTTCTGTGCCGTTCGGAATCTTCTGAATGTCGACTTTATCCACCATGGGAATCCCTGCGATTATCGCGCCCACGACGACGACGGGATCAGCGGTTTGATTTACGATCGCTCTCGGCGCAAGCCCTTTGCTTGCAAGCGAATAAAGCACATAACTCCCAACGGTCGATCCGTGCCCACACGGGAAACACAGGATCTTGTCCTTAATGTTTTCTCCCGCTAAATCATGATTTTTTTCAACTATTTTCCCCGAATCGGGATCAATTCCGCCGAGAAAACTGATAGGCTTCGCTGAGACCAACGCTTTTCCTTTTTGCTTACCTGGAACGATTGTTCGGCCTTTCAAGGTTTTCAGTTGTTTTCGCCTCTAATACGAGATTTTCGCGGATGACGGTATTCCGCCCAAGATTTTTTCGGCGGCGGTTCCAACTTTTTCGCGGTTCTTTTGGTCTGTGTACACTCTTAGGATGTTAATAAACCCCTTGAGCACGTCGAAGATTCCTGAGATGTCGCTTAGCCTTTGGGGAATTTTTTCGTCTTCGCGGGTTTTGTAGAAAACTGGGATTTCCATGGGTTCGGTGAGGATTGAATGATGATATGGCACGGACGGCAAGGTGGGCACGTCGATTACCACGTTGTCCGGCTGCACTTTTGCTTCATCTGCGATTTTGTCTCGTATTTGGTTTCTGATTTCCTCGACATCGAAAATGCTGGAAACTGTCTTGTCTTTTGCGTAAAACGTTTGTTCGTAGGCGCATTTCAGCAATCGGCGTCTTTCCAAGTTGCTCATGATTTCTTTTGATTTTTCGCAGTTTTTCAGCATCGTCCACACGGTGAAGTCGTTTAAGGCTAGGTATTCTTCTGGTGTTTTGAAGTCAGTCAAGCCAAGTTCGTCCTTTGCGTTTTCCATCGCCATGGCCAACATAATCTGCACTGCTCTGCCGACACGGTGGAAGTATATGCTTTTGAATGATTCGATGCGCGCTAGGATGAACGATTCTAGGGTGGACAGAGCGCCTAGGTCGACTGCGAGACCTCCATTCAAAACGTCTATGTTGTGGATCAAGCGGAAAACGTCCACATAGCCATACTTTGCGCCCGTGTGGTAAGTGTCGCGGACGATAAAGTCAAGCTTGTCGACGTCTACGGCGCTTTGAATTATTTGGTCGATAAAATTTTTTCCCTCTAATCCCAGTTTTCCCACGGCAAGTTTCGCGACTGTTTTTGGGTTGTGCCCGATTTTTTGCAGTTGATCTTTTAGTTCGGATTTTTCTATTATCCATTGCGTCATGTCTTCATGCGTCTTGTCGATTTTTCTCAGCAAATGTTCATAAATGTGAGAAAATGGGCCATGCCCCACGTCATGAAGTAACGCGGCGAGGCGGATAATCTGGATTTCGTCTTTTTTCAAATACTCCGAGATGCCCGAGTTTTCGCATAGAACTCCCGCGAGATACATCACGCCGAGCGAATGTTCAAATCTCGTGTGGTTGGCGGCGGGGTAAACGTATTCTGCTCCGGCCAGTTGCCGTAGCATGCGGAGCCGCTGCACTGGGAAAGAGTCGATGATTTCTTTGTCTGTTTTTGTGACGTAAACGTAGCCGTAAATCGGGTCTTTTATTTCGCCCCAGTATTGTCGCATACGCGTGATGCTCCTCTTTATGATTGAGTGGTAGGCAGTGTTTTTAAGTTAATCGAAAATATACCACATACTAAGGTAAAGTTTGGTGCAAGCAGATGAAAAAGCACGGCGTGTTCATTTGCATAGAAGGGTTAGATGCCAGCGGGAAAACTACACAGTCAAAGCTTTTGGTTAAAAACCTTCGACAAAGAGGCTTTGACGCAGTTTATACCACAGAACCAAGTAGGGGGCAAGTGGGCAGACTAATTAGAAGACATGTTCTTTACGGTAAAAACCGTTCATCAGCAGTTTTAGAAGCTTTGTTGTTTGCCGCTGACAGAATTAGCCACGTGGACCGTGAAGTTAAGCCGTTGCTGGATAAGGGAAAAATAGTTGTTTCAGACCGTTATTTGTACTCGTCGCTTGCATATCAAGGCGCTGCGGGTCTTGAACTTGAATGGATTGAAGAAATCAATAGATGGGCAAAAAAACCAGATTTAGCCATTTACATAGACATTCCTCCAGAAATTGTGCTAAGCCGATTGAAACGAAAAAAATCCGTTATGGAAAACTTGAAAAATCAAAGAAAGGTTCGAGAAATCTACCTTAAACTCGTGAAAACAGGCGTTCTTAAACTGGTGGAGGGTAACAAACCTAAAAAAGCCGTCGCAAAAGAAATCCTGAACGTGGTTACAAGTCTTCTATCGGGACGGGGCACATGACTATCCTTAACTTTATCGGTTCCGATTTTGTTTTTGCAAGTTGGGCGTTTATTTGGTCGGTTAAGAATGTTATTAACTCTTCTATCGACAGACGCCGCGTGCCTCTTTCGTGGAAAACTGTTAGTATGATGCTTGGTTTTCTGAAAACGAAGCGAAGCAAATAATAATCAAACTTTAACGCTTTCCGCTTTTCGTTAGCGCGAGATGAATAGTATTTCACGACGCAGAAGAAATCCAAACTCGCTAATTTATTCTTAGATAAACTTTTTTGGAACCGTTCGGTTTCGTCTCGGTCTAAATAGTAAAAAGCCGCGCCTTCCGCTATGCCGAATTCGAAGCCGACTTTGCAGTTGGCGGATTCCGACGAAATTTTGTTTTGTTCGTACTCTTGGCTGTTTAATAGAACAAACGTTTTCAGAATGGCTTGCTGCAACGCTTCGGTTGAAGCCGGGCTGTGAAAAATCGCTTTTGCGTGAGGGATTTCTGGAAAGTTCTCGTAGACTCCCAGCAAGTTTTATCGCTTCTTTGTTTTTCTGGTTTTTTCCAAGTTTTCAAGTAGCGTGTTCAGCGTGTCGCTTAGTTTTTGAAGTTTTTCTATATCTTTTTCTTCTTTTATTCTTTTTTCAATTTCCTCAATTTTAGACAGCAAAGTCGCCTCTAAACTGCTTATTGTCATTGAACCCGTGACTTCGGCCGGAGTCTCGCCTTCTTTCACTATTATCACGCGTTTTTCACATTGTGCACAATAAAGTTGTCCGTTTTTCAATTTGAAAAGCGGTGTTGCACATGCTGGACAAGCATATTCGGTTAACGTTGCGCCTTGTTTCAGGAGGTTTACCATGTTTTGAATTTTTTCTGGTTTATTGGAGGACAAGTTTAAAGCCTCAAGAAATACAATAAATAAGAGTTAAATAATTTGAATGTTGCTGAAACGTGTTGACTGAGCGTGCCTAGAATGGTTGGCAAAAAGAAAGTGCAAGAGTACGACGAGCGAATCCAGCAAGCCTTGATGGTTCTCGAACAAGTCTCAGAAGACAACACCACACCGCGAAACATAAGACGAGCCGCAAAAGAATCCTCAGAAGCACTGCAAAACAAAGCATTCACGCACGGCGTCAGAGCCTCAAACGCGATCTCTGTTCTCGACGACATTCTGCAAGATCCCAATATGCCACCGTACACCAGGGTAAAACTGTGGAACGTCATGAGCCTCCTTGAAGCCATAAAAGACTAAGGAAACAGTCAATGATGAAGACGTTTCATGAGAAAAAAGGCTTGCAAACCATCTTCATAGCGTAGCCTATATGATTTTGTAACCTCCTAAAAAACAACTACCATACGCCGACCACAGGTTCAATATCCAAAACATCACCACAAACAACATGTTACACAAAAACTATACCAGAGTGGAAAAGCATAGCCCCTCAAACCTCAAAAGAGCAGCCAAAGAAGCTTGCCACAACATTAAAACCATATTCCCGAACATTTGGAGCTTAATAGGATCATATACGAGGAGGGTCTAGAAACACGTGAGCATTGCACATAACAAAAACTTTCCACACAAAAGCACATACAATAAGCTTATATCCCAATTTCCCATAGTGCATCTCACATTACGACAGGAGCATAAACCAAAAAATGTCTGTTTGGCACGGCGACCTGCATAAAAGAAAACTCTCAGGCGGTAGAAAACGAGCCTACCGCATGAAAAGACGTTTCGAGCGAGGCTCATTCCCAACAGAAACCGTGCTCGGCGAACCAAAAAGAAAAACCGACCGCAGACACGGCGGCAACTACAAAATTCGCACAGTAAAAGAAAAGAACGCTTGCATCACAAACCCGGAAACCGGCAAAACTGAAAAAACAGAAATTATCCGCGTAGTACGCAACCCAGCAAACGTCGATTACAACCGCCGCGGAGTAATCACAAAAGGCACAATCATCGAAACCTCACTCGGCTTAGCAAAAGTAACCTCACGCCCAGGCCAACACGGAATAATCAACGCGGTTTTAGTACCCAAAAAAACCGAAACCACCTAAACAAACTCATCTAACGTGTCCTTTCCAAACGGTTCTTCCTTCAAGAATTTTCCGCTCATAACGCAAAAACTTGACAAAACGTTCTCTATGTTTTTGTGCGGAGAACTGCAAGTTCTTTAGCCATCCTCCGCAGAATCTGAAGTTTGGGGCCTTTCTTGCTTACCATAATCGCACCTGTTTTCAACCAAGGAGCCGCTGGATGAGAAGCCTCAATGATAATTTCAGGCGACAGCCCTAATCGCTCCGCAACTCTCTGCAACTCCTCAAGCTTCGGCGCAGGCAAAGCAATGTTCTTCGAGATTTTTCTACCTTCACCCCGCGTTCTGCTTTGATCAAAATACGCGGGCCAAATTATGAATTTCTCTTGTTTGCGCATAAGCATACCACTCTTTTAAGCAGAATATATACCTTTAAGAGCGCATGTTAAAGATTGTTGCGTCAAAATGAAGAAAACGTGCGCCAAAAAGGTGCAAAAGTTTCATATTTTTAAGCACATCATTGTATTTTGGTGAAGCAAAATGGCAAAAGGCTTTTGCGCCAAATGCGGAAGAGAAGTAGGGACATTCTTAAAACCCGCCGGATGGCAATGTCCCCGCTGCCAACGAGTATTTTGTGAGGCGTGTTGCCCAAAGTTGGGCGTGATTTTCAAAAAGCCTGCATGCCCTGACTGCGGTATAGAACTCAAAAAATAAGGTGTGATACATGCCTATCCTCAAACCAGGCGAAGAAATCCTCGCCGGAGAACACACAAAATTTTACGACACTCAAGGATACCTCATGCTTACCAGCCGCCGACTGATTTTCGAGTACAAACCACGAGGCTTGAGCAAAAAAATGTACACGTCAATTGACATGCTTCTCGAAGGTATTTCAAACATTTTTGTCGAAGGAGTACGAAAAAAGAAACTCGTCATTATCGTCAAACCAGGATTCTATGGTAAGGATGTAGTCTCGCGTTTGGAATTTTCTGTACGTGACCCCGATTCTTGGCAGAACAGGTTAACCGAATTGAGAAAATCCATTCCAGACACACAAGTAAACCCGCAAGCCGCAAGTTGGATTTGCCCAAAATGCGCAACCTTAAATCAGCCAGACATACAAAAATGCGATAGATGCGGATTGCCAAGACCAAGGTAGTTCATCGTGCCCAAACCTGAAGAACTTGCAGAACAAGGACATTTTCTTGAAGCAGCAAGACTTTTTCATGAGAAGGCTTTAAAGGCGAAGGATGTACATAAACGGAGACGCTTTCTAAATTTTGCTGGGC
>JAWBOF010000026.1:0-2748 GCA_038826685.1 Bathyarchaeia archaeon | reverse complement strand
ATGAATCGGCAGGCGAATCTTCGCTCGCCATTAAGTGTTTTTTGGAAGCGGGTGATTTAGAAGCGGCTTTGACTTCGGCTGTAAAGGCAAAAAACCCACTAGTGCTTTCCACCGCTTTAGTGGAGACTGGACGTAAAAATGAAGTTGTTAATCTTTTGCTAAAGTGTGCAACGCGGCTGGGCGAGGCACGAGAGTGTGGGGCTGCACGGATTTTTTGTAAAGAGGCGCTGAAGGTTGAGCACTCTGATTTAGCGACCGCTTTGATTCACATGATTGACGGCTTTATGGAAGGAAAATCAGAGAAAGTTATTTTAAGCATACAGATGGCACGGGCTTCCCACGAGGATGCTGAGTTGGCGCGGGAAATAAGTTTCATCGCAAACAAATTCTTGGCTAATATGCCAAAGGTTCCAAACCAAGCTAAAGAAATTCCGAGACGTTGCCCCGAATGTGGAGCGCCGTTCCCGCTTCAAAAAAGACGTAGCAAAATCATCGAATGCGAATATTGCGGGTTCATGATGAGGATTGATTAATTTGCGACGACATCCCATTGTTGTTTTTGTGACGACGCCCGACAGAAAAGAAGCAGAACACATTTCACATTCCTTGCTTAACGAAAAACTAATCGCGTGCGCTAACATAATCGGACCAGTTCATTCACTTTTTTGGTGGGCAAGTAAAGTTGAAAAAGCCGAGGAATACATCGTTTTGATGAAATCACGTTCGGATCTATTCGAAAAAGTTTCGGAAAGAGTAAAAGCCTTGCACACATACGACATACCCGAGATCATAGCGTTACCCATTGAGCAAGGTTCTTTGGAGTATCTAAAGTGGATTGATAGTTCGCTAAAACTTGCGAATGAATAACGATTTATCGCCCGACAAGATAACCCAGCACGAGCCCTGATGCAAGCGGAATTATGACGGTCATGCCGAGAAATAGCATTATCACACCAGCGATATTAACAAACTGTGCCGAAGAAATACCCAGTTGCTGCAAGACGGCATCGCTCAACGCGACGAACTGGCTAAAATTGACTAAAATACCAACAAAACTTATCACCATAAGCCCAATCAGAGCCTTCACCAGCTTACCCAGAAAATAGCCCAATGCGAAACCGAAGAAAAATTCTATGCCTAAGGTGATGTACGTCGTCGTAGTGAAAAGCGAAGCAAATTCTAACATGGCATTTCGTCTATAAGAATCTCTTAAACTTCGTTTAAGTTGATTGTGAAAACACGATAATTATCTTGAGTAACGATTTACCTTACAAAAAACACATGGTTAACTTGGCTTAACATACATGGCTTCTTTCTGTAAACCTACACTCGTGGTGGACCGGGCGGGATTTGAACCCGCGGCCTCCTGAGTGCAAGTCAGGCATTCATACCGCTGAACTACCGGCCCACGAAACTTCAAGAAACTGTTATAGAATGACTTTATGAATGTTTTGTAAAAAGTAGATTTCAATTAGTTTTATTAGTGCGACTTGGAACTACTGCATACAAGCGTAAAGGGGCTGTCGGCTAGCTTGGTCTAGGCTATGAGCCTCGGGCGCTCGTGACCCCGGTCCAAATCCGGGCAGCCCCACTATGTTTAAACCAGCGTCGTCCGCTTTTACTTATCTTTTCATTGGGCATCACTATGCCCTGCTCGGAACTTCCATAAATGATAGCCTTCCCTTCTAACCAAAGTTTTCCTACGAGGGCGCAGGTAACGGCATCCAATTCGTGGTCGCTTATTCGATTATTTAACCCTCTAATGCCTATCCTTTCCAAGCCGGCTCTCAATTGTACAAGTCCCTGTTGTTTTCTGGGAATTCCCAAGACATCTTGCGCGCCGCCGGGATAGACCTCTATAACGTTAAAGTGTTTGTTTTCGAGGTTTTTTCTGAGGCGTATACCTCTGTTGGTCAGTTGTCTCATAGGCCCGAGAGTGATTGGGAAGAATTTTATCCCTTTTCGCAGAAGTTCCTTGTCGCATTCTCTCAGGTGCACGTTCGTCCTCTGCTCTATGGATTTTCTTCCTACAGGGAGGCTTAACGGGGCGTCGATGGCAACTATTTTTGCGTTGCTTTCTGCTATTCTTTCCAATATTTCCTCATCTTTGTAGACTAGACAGGTCTTAGCGTTCATGCACGTAAGAACGCAAAAACCCGAAGGTCTAGTTTCGACGCCCGCTAAATCCAAACCGACTACTGACATGCGCCTTCAAATATTAATTTCGCGACAACCCTATTAATTCTTCCAGAGCCGCTGGAGAGCAAAGGCAAACGGGCAAAAAAGCCACAGCCCCTTACTGGTGCACCCTAAAAACAGGCGGCGTGATAAACGAGAAATACCCGGCGGAATAGACAGACAAAGAAACTTTTAGAAAAAGAGAGAAACATAAGATAATTCAAAAAGACAAAAACTTATTGCCGACTAAAAATCACCAAGAAGAATCTAAGGCCTCACGCATTCAGCCTTGGGCCTATATGGCCGTTTCCTAGTCCGCAGCTTTTTGTGATATGCACATTCGCGAATTCTTATAACAAGAAAGCCCTCGTCCCGATATTCGCATCCGCACGGCAACGTAATCTTATCCGCCAACTCTCGCATCTCCTTATGCCCTATAACAAGATACACCTAGCCTAAATTGTCTTTCCTTCCTTCAAGTCTAAAGTGAACCACGGGTTCTCTGTTCATATTTGGGGTATATTTGGAGCCTAATTGGATCATATATGGAAGAGGACCTAGAACAGCGCC
>JAWBOF010000025.1:6528-11719 GCA_038826685.1 Bathyarchaeia archaeon | reverse complement strand
AAGCAAAAATATAACCTCCAATTGCGGATAAAATTCCACTTACAATATAAACTGACGCAATAACTAAGTTTACGTTAATACCAGAAAATTTTGCTGCTATTCTATTACCACCAACCGAATAAATATATTTTCCATATACAGAATATTTAAGTATAAAAAAGAACACAATAAATAAAATTATTAGTAATATAATAGGCATTTGAAGGTATTTCAAATTAAAGAGCCTGTAAAGACCTAAAAACCTAAAACTTTCATCCCTTACATTTATAAATTTTCCCTGTGTTAAAAAAAACACAAGTCCAGTTAAAATTGAAGATACTGCAAGAGTTGCAATTAAAGGATTTACCTTTCCTAAAGTAATAAGTAAACCATTTATCAATCCAATTACTAGACCAAGTATAATTATAATTAAAAAAGCTAACCATATATTTAAATTATAATTCCTAATTAAAAACGCTGCTGTTGCGCCAGAAACTAACACAGTTGAACCGACTGATAAGTCAAATCCTCCTGATAATATGCATAAAGACTGACCTATACATGAAAACCCAATAGCAGAAACTGCCATAAAAATTGTATATAAATTATTTACACTAAAATAACTTTTATTAAGAATTGTAAACACTACAACAATTACAATAAGTACGAACAATAATCTTATACTACCTATAAATTTTATTAAGCTTCTTTTTTTTGAATTAGAGCCATTGCTTTCTCGGCAGCTTCTTCAGCGCTAATTAAAGTCAAGCATTTTTTATCCGAACAAAATTTTTTCCCGCAAAATTAAACACTGCGAGCGAGAGGTACGTCGCCAATGGCAAAGCATAAAGCAAAACGCCTTGACCAGATTTCACCATCAAGCCAATCATGATGATGGACGGGCCAATGGTTTCTAGGCCGTTTAGTCCACCGAGTTGGTTGACGACGTTGGTGGTTATTGTGATTATGAGGGGGATGATTATTATGTAGAAGTAGATGCCGAAGTCTATTTTTCCGAAAATGTACGTCGCCATCGCTGTACTTTCTGGATGTAAAGCCTCACGCATGACGGCCAATGGTAACGCAGCGAAGAGGGGCAGAAACGCTTTGTATCGCCATCTAAGGCTCATCCAGTCGTCTAATAAGCCTAGAAAGCCGCCGAAGAGTATGCAGACAGCAAGCGCCAAGGCAGCGGATGAGAAGGAAGAATCTGACTGGTTATAGTAGGCGTGCAGCAAGAACAAGTACACAGCGCTGATTATGACGTAGATTACGCCCAAGCCGTTTGGGACAAGTGGCTTGTCTGGTTTATGCTGGTCCACTGCCTTTGGGAACAAGGCTGTCTAGTCCTTATAGTTTATCTTGTAAATCGCCACTATCGGGTCGATGCCTATGTTGTAGGCTGGCCGTGTCGACGGGAAGAACATGGCTTCCTCAAAGTATCCCTGCATGCCCACTAATTCAGCGGCAGTTTCCTTATCGTAACCTAGAAGAACACGACCATGGGCATAGTACATTAGCTTATAGAGCGTCGAATTCATTCCCACCTTGTTATTCACGAGGTTCGGGGTTTGTCCAGCCGGGGCTGTGTTGTCCTTTCCTAGGCTATAGTTTCCGAAGATGTTGTCATTCCCGTTGGCGAAGGTGAAGTTAGCCGCGATTTTCGCCATCCACCTCCATTTTCCTTCGTCTCCGTACTGCGCTTCGGGATAGTTGTTCGCCGAGTCATCTCTAAAAGTGACGAAAACGAGAATGTAGTCGGGCCGTCCGAGTTGTTCTTTCAAGATTTTTATGGCCTGGGTTTCGTTGGACATGTAAACGGCGCCTATTAACGAGATGTGTGTTGTGTTGAATGTGGCGTTGTCGGCGAGGGACGTCCTGTTGCCTTCCACAGTTATCCAGTAGCCATAGTCCCACCAACTGCATATAGTAGCGTCCGGCGGCGTTGAAGTTCTCATCCAAGCCAACGCGTCGAGCCAGTCAGTTAGGGGAAACGTGGCGCGTACGCCTATGCTGTCAGACGCTATGGTAACCGGTGAATACGCGTGACTAAATACCCTTGGAAACGGCAAAGCCACTGTCCACACCACGAGGAAGAACATGAGCAACACCATGATACCGCTAAATTCTTTGCCGACTCGTTCCACACCGATCTTCTTTCCAATCGAAATCTTAGGCGTTTCTCTGATCAGAGTTAGGAAGGGCTTGGAGACGCTTACCAAACCGTACGCCCAAAGAATGCAAAACGCGGGTGCGAGTAGCACAGTTAACCGTACCATGGACGAGGCGAAATAGAGGCCTGTTAAACCGTAGATTGTTATGAACAAGTTTCGTTCCGTAAGGTTCCAGATGGCGAAGGCGAGTCCGATCAGGAAGAAGATTATGCCTACGCCGTAGTCGTAGTAAATCGTGCCCCACGCTGTGATGCGGTGTTCCTGCACGGATTCGATTAACGGGACACCTAGCCGTTCAAACGGGTTCAGTACGGAGATAAACTTTCCAACTGGCGAACTTATTAGCCCAACTTGTGAGAGCAGAGCTACCGCGCCGATTAACGCGGCGAAGAAAAGAACGACGTACGTTATTTTCCAACGAGGCGTCTGCACCGTTCGCAGTATTTCGCCAAGCAGAAGCAACATGAAAACTCCCAAGACTGGCAATATAGCAGAACTAAACAGAAACGCGGGTGACAGTTTTGGCACGTGTATTGCGATGAAGAGCCCCAAGCCGAAGGTGATGCTGTAGGAAAAGAGCAGACGGCTAGAATACCGTCTCGTCAAGAGCAGTACAAACACGAAAAGCGTCGTCATGGCAATCGGGTAAAGCGAAGCCCCCCACCCGGCGGTGATATAGCCCAACGTTAAGCCTGCTGCCAGCATGTAGCCAACGGCGAATTTTGTGGGGCGTTCTTTGTCTAGGCTTCTCAAGAAGAAAAGGGCAAACAATAAAATGGCTACTATGCCGATCGACTCATCGTCGAAGAATCCGAGCGACACTCTGGAGATGAATGACGGGTTTAAAGCAAGGAAAAGCATTGAGAAGATCCCGACTGTTTTGCCGCCGATGTCTTTGCCCAGGAAGTATATAACTAGGCATGCGAGGGTACCGAAGAAGGCTGGGAAGAGTATGCAGAAGTCTTTGAGGGTGATGTTAACGCCCAGCAAATGTACGATTTGATAGAGAAAAGACGCCGTCATCGGCAAACCAGGATACGCAATGCCAGGAACATTTACGCCTTGGGGATACCAACGGTACATATCCCGCCAATTCAGCCACGATGAAGGATTACCTGCGTCAAACCATGTCTGGATTCCAGTATTGGTTAAGTATTCCGTGAAGCGGTATTGGAAGTAGGGGTCAAACTCGGACAAGTACATGCCCCATCGCATCGGAAGAATACGGAGCACAAAAGCAAGCAGAAGAATAAGTGCGACTATGGAGGTTGTTATGAGGGTTGAATGAGAAATTTTCGGACGCAAATTCCCTATTTTCTTCAGCGTGTTCCAAATTTTTTCTCTGGTTGTCAACATGTAGCCCTTCTTTTCACATCAAGATAAGTGAACCCTTTTATTTTCCTTACGGTTGATTCTTAAACGGTTTTTCGTGCATAGCCGTATTTTGTTGGGTCGTAAAAGGGGAATTTAACTATTTCTCCTTCAGTCTTTTTTTCGCGTATCTTCACTTCCACTTTGCTGCCTACCGTTGCATGTTCGGCGGCCACGTAGGCCATGGCAATGCCGATTTTGAGCAACGGAGAGTATGTGCCGCTTGTTACTGTGCCGATTTTTTGGCCGTCCTTGAACACTTCATGGTGTTGACGCGGGATGCCTGCCCCCGACATGCGAATGCCGACGCGCTTTCTTTTCACGCCTTCGGTTTTCTGTTTTTGTAAGATATCTTTTCCTATGAAGGCTTCTTTTTCAAGCTTCACAACAAAGCCTAATCCTGCTTCTAGCGGCGTAGTGGTTTCGTCGATGTCGTTTCCGTAGAGGCACATGCCAGCCTCTAACCGCAAAGTGTCGCGTGCGCCTAAACCGCATGGGGTTATGCCGAATTCCTCGCCCGCCTTTAAAACTTTGTTCCACACTGTCACGGCGTTTTCGGGCTTCTCCAACGGAGTATCCCAGACGAACACTTCGAACCCGTCTTCGCCCGTGTAGCCTGTTCTTGACAAAAAGGTTTTCACGCCGGCCAGTTTCGTCCAGCCGCATTTGAAACGTTGAATCATGCCGAGGTTTTCGGTGGAGATTTTTTGCAGTGTTTTTTCGGCTTTGGGTCCTTGTACGGCGAACATTGCGATGTTGTCGGAGACGTCCTCGACTTGGACGTTGAAACGTGCAGAGTTTTTGACAAGCCAATCGTAGTCTTTGTCTCGGTTAGCGGCGTTGTACACCGCGAGGAATTTTTCTTGCTCGAGTCTTGAAAGAACAAAGTCGTCCTTTATTCCGCCGTTTTCGTTGCAGAATGTCGAATACTGCGCGCTTAGGGGAGTTAGTTTTGCAACATCGTTCGTGGTGACGTAGTTAAGGAATTTTTCGGCGTCTTTGCCTGTGATTAAGGCACGTCCCATGTGGGTGATGTCAAAAATGCCCACGCCGGTGCGGACTGCCATGTGTTCCGGGGTGATGTTTTTGTACCACATGGGCATCTCGAACCCTGCAAAAGGTTCCATCTTGGCGTTTTCGCGGTGAAACTCGTACAAATGCGTCTTTTTAGTCAATTATTTTCCCTCGTCCAGTTGCATAAATGAACGTTACTCGTTAAAATGCAAGCGTGCTTAAAATTTTATTGTTTTTTTATGGGTTTGACTTCAACGTTTTGAGGAATAAACGACAGTTTTCTTCCACATTTCGGGCATTTGCCGTTGTGTTTTTGAATGATCTCGTCGGGCGGCTTAAGATCCTCGCCTTCGTACAACATGTAACCACATTCTTGACAAACAACTTTTTGAGGCATTCTCCCTTTGCTCCCTTTACAGCACCAAATCTCAACTACCGCAACCTATTTATAATTATCGAAAAATCTTCAACGAAAAGGCTCTCTCAAAATGGAAAACTACACGCTCATAGTTACCGAAAAACCCGACGCTGCCAAACGCATCGCCCAAGCACTCGACATTGATGGAAAACCGCAAAACGCAAAAAGAAACGACGTGCCCTACTTTGTCGCTCACCGAAACAAAACAATTCTAGTCGTGCCGGCCATCGGTCAC
>JAWBOF010000025.1:0-6518 GCA_038826685.1 Bathyarchaeia archaeon | reverse complement strand
TCCAGTTTTTAATTTTAAATGGGCACCTCGCTATGAAGCAGAAAAAACTGCACAAAGAACACGCTCCTGGATAGATGCCATATCCTATTTTGCAGAAAATGCCGCTGAGTTTATTGATGCATGCGACTACGATGTTGAAGGCAGCCTCATCGGCTACACGGTACTCAAATACGCGTGCAACGGCAAGGAACGCGTAGCTAAGAGGATGAAATACTCCACCCTAACAAAGCCAGATTTGGAAAAAGCCTACGAACAACCCTTAGCCCACTTGGACTTTGCACTAATCGAAGCAGGACGCACCCGACACGAAGTTGACTGGCTTTACGGCATCAACCTTTCACGAGCCCTCACTCAAGCCGCAAAACGTCAAAGCGGAACATACGCCACATTAAGCACCGGGCGAGTACAAGGACCTACGTTGAGATTTTTGGTAGCGAGAGAACACGAAATAAACTGTCATGTGCCCACGCCGTACTGGACCGTCCATGCCGAATTAGAAATCGACGGCGAAGTTTTCGAGGCGGCGTACGAGAAAAGTGTTATTCAAAGTAAAACTGAAGCAACTGCGATTCTGGAGGCTTGCAAGGACAAGTCTGGTGTAGTCGATCGTGTTGATGAAAAGGAGAGTCACGTGGCACCTCCGTTTCCGTTTGATTTGGGTGCTTTGCAGTATGAGGCTTATGGAGTTTTCGGCTATACGCCGAGCCGCACAAGCAGCATCGCTCAAAGGCTTTATTTAGATGCATTAATCTCATATCCCCGCACAAGCAGCCAAAAGCTTCCCCCAACCATTGGTTACATGCAAATTTTAAACGGGTTGAAACGGGAACGTGCCTACAGTAATCTAGCCCAAGATCTTCTTGCAAAAGAAACATTAAAGCCAAATGAAGGAAAACAAGAGGATCCCGCTCACCCAGCGATTTATCCGACGGGAAACCTGCCCGATCGGCAATTAGACGTTTCTGAGAGGAGAATTTGGGATTTAATAGTGCGGCGTTTTATGGCTGTTTTCGGCGAGCCGGCTCTCAAGCGGGACATGCGCGTTTCTGTAGCCGTAGATGGGTATCACTTTTTCTTGCGTGAGCGACAAATTCTCAGAGATGGATGGATGCGTTTCTACAAGCCCTACGTGCGTTTGGAGGAAGTTGCGCTTCCGCCCATTAAAGAAGGCGACAAAATTAACATACAAAACATAATCTGCAACGAAAAATTCACAAACCCTCCATCAAGATACACTCCAAGCGGCCTGTTAAGAAAAATGGAGACCGAAGGCATCGGCACCAAAGCCACACGTGCCGAAATCATCGAAACGCTGTACAACCGCAAATACATAACGGACAAAGCCATCACGGTCACAGATTTAGGCTTCGACGTAACCGAAACCCTACACGATTTTTGCCCTGGTGTAATCTCAGTCAAACTCACCAAACAACTCGAGCGCAAAATGGAGCAGATTCAAAACGGCGAAGAAACCCGCGAAAACGTACTACGCGAGGCAGTAGCATATTTGGCGCCTTTGCTTGAAGAATTCAAACGAAACGAAGAAGCCATCGGCAAAGCCCTGAGCGAAGCGGTTAGAAAGGCGAGAATTCAGGAAAGAATCCTCGGCGATTGCCCCGCATGCAAAACCGGCAAACTCATGATTCTCTACTCGCGCAAAACCGGCAAACGCTTCATCGGCTGCACCAACTACTTCAAAAACCAATGCAAAACCAGCCTACCCCTTCCACAAAAAGGCTTGGTAAAAGCAACTGGTCGAACTTGCAGAACATGCGGTTGGCCAACGATAATAGTGCAGTTTGCGGGAAGAAGACCGTGGCAGTTTTGCGTAAACCCGTCGTGTCCACAAAAACAGAAAAGGGCTGGTGCTTGACGGAATGAAATGCAAGGTGTGCGATAAAAGAGCGAAAGAAGGAAAAGAATACTGCGAACACCATGCAAAAGCATACGAAAACGTGGTCAATAAATACGAATCTTGGAAAAAAGCCCTAGGCGTCGCTTGGAAAACTTACCTAGACGAAATCGTGAAAAACCCGCTTACAGGACCTTGGGCAAAAGAAGTTGCACAACGGTTGCTCGAGGAAAATTCTATATCATTGAATGAAACCTAACTAAGTATCAAACATTTAGGCACGTTTCTATGGAGGAAAACCATGACAAAAATCCTTGTGCTCTACTACAGCAGAACCGGGAACACGGAAAAGATGGCGCATGCTGTTGCGGAAGGCGCTAGAACGGTTCAAGGTGTTGAAGTGAAACTGGACTATCACGTGACACCAGAAGAACTCGCAAGCTTTGACGCCATCGCAGTGGGAACGCCAACCTACCACCACGACATGAGCACCGACATGAAGACTCTCTTCGAAGAGGCTGCCGTAAAAAACGTCGACCTAAAAAACAAAGTAGGCGCGGCTTTCGGCTCTTACGGCTGGAGCGGCGAAGCACCGAGACTGGTTCTCGAGATTTTGAAGAACAAATTCCAAATGCGCACTGTTGAGCCTCCGTTAATAGTAAAGTACGAGCCTGACCAAGTGAGCCTTGCAAAGTGCCGAGAACTCGGAAGGAAAATCGCTGATCTTACGCTTAGTGCTTAATCTTTTTTGAAGAATTCTGTAAGGCTCGTCTTCTGTTGCTGTTTTGGCGGGTAGAGTTCTTCTTCTTTAACGTCGAACATGGCGAGTATTCTTGAAGCCGCGGGGATTGCTTGATTCGTAACGTAGTATTCGATGTCCAGATCGTCATAAGAAGCCAGCATGTAAGGCTTGGCTCGCGTGTAAAGTTTTCCTTCGCCCGCTGTGATTACGTAGCCTATTTTGTCGCCGAACGAAAGCGTCAAGCCTTCCTTTTCCAGCAGTCTCGCGGCTTCCACATGCGGCGCTTTCACCTTGTACTCTTCAAGCGGCTTCGTCAGGGTTTTCCAGATGATAAAGTCCTTGTATGGAATCTTGCGTTCTCGCATGTTTTGGATGTGCTCACGGGTCAGTTTTACGGCTTTTTGGGGTGTTTTTTCTTTTAGCAGAACTTCGAGAATTTTTTCTTGCAGGTTCTTCGCCACGTTTGCCCAGTCGCCGCGTACGACTTCCAAGCCTACCATGTCGAGTTCACCGTTGGGCAGTAGTCCACAGTAACGTTTTTTTGCTTCGGTGAAAAGAATGCGCGTGTATGTTTTGTCGGGTTTTATCTCCAAGCCCAATGATTTACGGATCTCTTCGGCAAATTTACTAATTTTTTCAGGTTCGTTTTTTACGAACACGCTGTCAGTGTCGCTGTAGATAATTGTCAAGCCCATTTTTTGGGCAAGAGTTATGGTTTTCTGTATAGTGTCTCGTCCCCACGCAGTGGCGGCTTCGGCGACGGGCTTGATGTACCATCGCGCGCCAGTCCAGCCCGCGTAGCCGTATAAAGCGTTCGTGATGATTTTTACTGCTTTTTGCCGTGCGTCCAAAGCGCGGTATTCGGGGGTTTTTGGATCGAGTTTGCTGAGTCGACGGCGGATTTCATCCCTTGTTTGAATTAGGTTGAACAGTATTTCTTTGTAGAAGCCTGCTGGTTCTTTGCGGAAACGGTGCTTCACGTCTGGCGCGGTGTTTACGTTATTTGGCGAAATGGGTTCTTCAGGTGAAATGTACGTGTCTGGCGAAATGTTGTATGCAATCATAAGGCTGGGATACATGGCTTTAAAGTCAAGAACGGCGACGTTTTCGTGCATGCCCGGTTTGGGTGCTAAAACCACGGCGCCCGCGTAGGGAATGTATGGGCGTTCTTGTCGTTGTGGGATGAGTTCGTCTTTTTTGAATGCTTCTCGGATTAGGTACCGTTCTACACGGAAGCCCACCGCGGCAGTTCCAACGTGGTCAAGGGGCAAACCCACCAAACTGGAGAGTTGTATGGCAAAATCCAGTATAGCCTTAGCGATGCCTAGGACACATGTAGTGTTTTCTTGTGAATATTTAAGGAGCAGGGGGCGTTTTTGTTTGTTTTGCCAGTAATCGGCTATGTCGGTTTCCTCGATGATTGTCCGGTCTTTTACTTTCATCACGCCTAAATAGTCTGCGAGGTTTTCGAGTGTTTTCAATTTCACTTCTGGAAACTCGTCTGCATAATCAAAAAGATCCACGTTCGCCCTTCCAGTAACAGAAACATGGCCATACACGCTTGGGTGCGGCTCGGTTTCGGTTCGGTCGATGAGAAATTTCACGCCATGCTTCTTTGCACGCGCGGCGAGATACTGCCAATCGTGACTGTTGCTTCCGTAACCAACAATTACGTCTGGGTCGAATTCCTTAACGTATGCCACGAAAGATTCGATTATTGTTTTATCATCAAGTTCCTCCGCCGTGAACTGGTGTATTTCACCATTGTTCGCTGTTACAGAAATTATAACTACTGGGTTTTTGTCTGGTTTCGCTGTGCCTTTTTCGCTGTAACATATTATGGAGAACCCTAGAATTCTAAGCGGAGGAACCCTTGTTTCCGGAATGTGCTGTGGGTAGGTTTTTGCTTCGTAGACCTTGTCAATTTGGGCTTTTATCGTGGTTTTTGCTTCTTCAACTTCGATTTCGTGCCATCCGCATGGGATTACGTTGTTGTCTATGAGGTATCGGATTGAGTATCGGATGTCGGTTTCAAGACAGTGCTCCACGTCGTTGGTTTTCTGAATGTTCTTAGCGTAGTTTGTTACATCTTCGGGGTTTTGGCAGTAAACCTTGATTGCTTTGACTGGTTTCCCAAAGTATTTTTTGTCAACTATTTCCATCTTTGTTATGGTGGGATACTCGTGCTTGTCTTGTCTGACGCGTTCAATTATTGTGTCTGGACTGGTTTGTTCTTTGGGGATTATGTAGAAGTAAGTTTGGAACTGTTTGTCGATGATCAGTATTCGTTTGGCGGTCTCGTCTATGCCCCACATCCATAGTTCAGGTTGTCCGGGTTTAACTTCATAGTTAACGTCTAAAAGCCAAAAAACCTTCTTCAACTCTAAACGCCTACGAATTAAAATGCGAGTTACAAGTTTTTAACTTTTAAATAAGCCAGCGTCGATGTATTTCAATCGAGGCGTAGGTTTTGAAGATTTTGGAAAAAAACTACAAGAAAGGCATCGTCAAACTAATTCCAGAAACCCTCGACGACTTGTGGCACTTGTACAACATCATTTATGAGAATGACATCGCCTACGCCCGAACAACACGCGAAATAAAAATCGACAACGAATATTCACGCCCACAGAAAGGAAAACGAGTTTCAGTTATTATGGGCATAAAGATTAAAAACGTCCTATGGGACAAATCGTTGAACCGCCTACGTCTCCACGGCACAATAATCGACGCACCAGAAGACATTGCAGGAACCGGAACGTTTCAAACGCTTAACATCACTCTAGGTGATTCTTTAACAATAGTGAAAAAAGAATGGGCAAAGCACCATGTTGATCGTCTTGAAAAGGCAAGCAGAACCGAGATGAGCCCCATAATAGTGGTTTCAATCGACGACGAAGAATACTGCGTCGCCTTGATTAGACAGTACGGCGTCGACGTAAAATTAGAGAAGAGCATAAAACTTTCAGGAAAACTAGAAGCAGAAAAACGAACAGCAGATTTACACAAGGCTTTCCAAAACGCCACAACAGCACTAAAAGAAGTGTGGCAAAGTACGCGAAGCCCAATAGTCATCTTAGGCCTAGGCTTCATCAAAAACCAATTCTTCAAACACCTCAAAAACGACGCGCCAGAACTTGCAAAACACATCATCGAAGTCAAAAGCGTGAACAGCAGCGGCATTGCAGGAATACACGAAGCCCTCCGCTCGGGCGTATTAAGCAAAGCGATAAAACATGTTCGAATCGCAGAAGAAGCAGAATTAATAGAAGAAGTGCTAAAAAGGCTGGGAATGAACCGTCGAGACGTGAGCTACGGGTTCGCCGAAGTGGAAAACGCCGACATGTACGGCGCCGTAGAAACTCTACTCGTTTCAGACCTAACACTACGTAGCCTGCCTGACGAGAAACGTCTGGCTCTGGAAAAGATTATGAACGAAGTCGAAGCAAAAAACGGAAAGATCGTAGTGGTCAGCTCAGAACACGAGGCAGGCGAAAAACTTCAAGCATTGGGCGGAATAGCAGCGCTGCTAAGATTCCCAACAACATAACAAATCCAGAAACCTTTAAACTCCAAGATAACCTGCGCTTCTCTGCTCACATTTGAGGTGTATCTCCATTTAATCCGATTTTACAATTAGGAGAAGTTACTTCGGATAATAAAAAAGAGAGATAATGCTTAATCCATTATGGATTAAGACAGCCCACCTCTCATAGTACCGACTGAAAAGATGATACCTATAGCAGCTATGATAAAACCAAGCAAATCGATATAATCATAAACGACAGCGTCGTAAATACATACAGCCAGAAGCAGAAGCGAGAATATCAACGAAAGCAAAATTATTACTGAACTAAATTGCAAATGCTTTACCCCTACCTATTATGGGTTTCGGCGTGAAGTGAATCTGAATAAGCAGTAATC
>JAWBOF010000024.1:0-11760 GCA_038826685.1 Bathyarchaeia archaeon | reverse complement strand
CCGCGCTTACTGCGTTCGTGCTTGCAGAGTACGGTATCCCTGTAATAATGGCCACGGGCGACCAAGCGCTTGTTCGTGAAGCGTCTGCATTTTTACCCGGAATCGAAACTGCCCAAGTGAAGACCTCGACAGATAGACGAACGACCAAATGCCTACCCCTAGCCCAAGCGAGAAAAATCATTGAAGAAGCAGCAGTTCGTGCGGTTTCTAAAATAGGCAGGGTTAAGCCCTTAAAAATAAAACGCCCCGCGAAGATCGAAATTATTTTTCCAACAAAAGAACACGCTGACTTGGCAGAGATCATCCCGAGGGCTAAAAGAAGCGGCGAAAACGCGGTTTCTTATATGGCTCAAAGCGCGGAAGAAGGAGAAGCCTTTCTCTATACTGCTATTAGCCTCGCAAACAGACTTAGATTGAAGCCCCTATTCGCAGAACTGGAAAAGTTAGAAGGTTTCAAGAAAATCGAGAAAAACTTCATGGAAAAAATGATAGCCGACTGGCTTTCTCAATAATCCTTACCGGCTCATTTTTGTTTTTCCATTTTGTCTGTTTTCGCCAAATCTTGTAGTCGTTTTACGCCGTCTATTTCTCTGATGTACGTCGCCACGTTCTTCGGAACGAGCATCTCCCAATTCTTGTTTTCCAGCATTCTTTTGCGAATCTCTGTTGCCGAATATTCAGCGCGTTTATGAAAGGTCACGGGTTTTACCTCGAATCCGGCCTCCATAAAAAGCCGTCGAGTTAAGGGTTCGTTGCCGTAAACAACCGAAAATTTAGGCGAGTAACCTACTATTTTTGCAACCCACAGCATATGAACGTTAACATCCGCCACGGGAATAGTCCATGTTCTGGAGATGGGAATTTTTGCCTCGTCCAAGGCTTTCCTAATCATCGTGATGCGTTCGCCCGCCGTGAACGGGTTGTCTAGGCAGTGGCTGTACTGTGCGCTTCCGATTACGATTACAAGTTCATCCGTTTCTTTGAGTATGTCCTTTATTACTTCTAAATGACCATTATGGAAGGGTTGGAAACGTCCTACGAAAAGACCACGTTTCACTGTCAAGCCTATACCTCTCTTCTTGCATTACTATTTATTGAAACTTAATTTTTGTCGTTAAGTTGGCGGGTGAAGATGCTTAACTGGGTAAAGCGGCAGAATTTTGCCGCCGATTTTCACGTTTGACACAGTCTTGTAGCCTCTGTCTTCTCTTTTCAGTATTGCCCACTTTGTCTTCAAGCCTCCGCCGTAACCGCCCAAACTCATGTCGGCACTTACCACTCTGTGACAAGGAATCACTGGAGGGAACGGATTCGTTGCACAAGCACGCCCAACTGCGCGCGCATGCCCGCCCACAACTTTTGCCAGTGCGCCGTACGTTGTAACGTAGCCCGTGGGAATCAGCGCCATAACCTCGAGGACTCGGCGATTGTAGGGCGAAACCGTTTCCATGGCAAATTCAAAACTGAATGAAACATCTTTTCCCTCGATAATCGACTCCATAACCTTAAACAATTCCTTTGCGGTTGCGTCGGGTTTTTCTGCTTCTTGAAAATGCGTGTCATACGGTATTTCGTTAAGCAAGTACCGCATGGCTTCTTTTCTGCTCGAGGCAAAAGTCGTTGCAAAAATCCTTTTTCCGTCCAACGCCGCACCGTACCACCTGCCCTTGATTTCTTCACAGTAAAGCATCAGCATGTTTCTACCCACCACACTATTCTAATCTGAAAGTTTTTAAACCCTATGATATGTTTAATAAAGAGACCGCACAATACAGCATCACGAATAACCAAAGGAAGTGCAAAAAGGAAAATGTCTGATCAAGCACAATACCCATACATGTACATTCCCGGAGCAACAACGATAGGCGTGGTCTTCAAAGAAGGCGTCATTCTTGCCGCTGAAAAACGGGTTTCATACGGCTATTTCATCATGAGTAAAGGAGGAAAAAAAGTTTTCAAGGTCACCGACACCATCGGTGCAGCATGCGCAGGTTTAGTCTCGGACATGCAACTTCTCCTTCGCGACGTAGAAGCCTATGCAAATCTTTACAGGCTCGATGCAGGACGACCGGTTTCGGTCAAAGCCGCGGCGAAAATCATGTCGAACTTACTGTTCAACACAAGATTCATACCGTTGATTACCCAAACAATCGTAGGCGGAATCGACGATGAAGGTCCGTCCTTGTACGTTCTGGACGTCCTAGGGTCGCTCATTCCAGACAAGTACGCCGCCGTAGGGACAGGCGCAGAAATCGCGATGGGTGTGCTCGAAGAGGGCTACAAGGAAAACATGAACCAAAAAGAAGTCAAAGACCTCGTAGTGCGGGCGATGAAATCAGCCATAAGCCGAGACTCCATGAGCGGCAACGGCGTAGATTTCCTCATAATCACCAAAGAAGGCATAGAAGAACAATACATGCCGTTCTAACGCGATAAGAACGTCAAGAATCCGTCTCGACTCTTTGCCTTAGGGGTTGCCTGTTTGACATTTCAGTTAAGCCAAGAAGAAGGCGAATACCTCGTTAAACTTGCCAGAAAAGCCGCAGAAGAATACCTCAAAAACGAAACAATCATAACCGCCCCCAAGGAAGCCCCGTCGAAATTACGTGAAAGATGCGGTGTTTTCGTCACGATAAACAGCGTTAAGAATAAAGAAAAAGAACTGAGAGGCTGCATAGGCTACCCCTACCCTACCACGCCTTTGGCGCAGGCGGTAATCGAGTCTGCAATAAATTCGGCCACGAGAGACCCGAGGTTTCCTCCCATGACGTTGAGAGAATTGGATGACGTCGTCTTCGAAGTAAGCATACTCACACCGCCCGAAGAAGTCACCGCCACGGACACGCGCAAGTACCCCTCGAAAATCCACGTTGGACAAGACGGCCTAATCATCGAATGCCGAGGATACAAGGGCTTACTGCTTCCCCAAGTGCCCGTGGAATGGCGGTGGGATTCGGAAGAATTTCTTTGCCAATGCTGCCTAAAAGCCGGTTTGCCGCCTGACAGTTGGCTTCTTAAGGAGACTAGGGTTTACAAGTTCCAAGCCATAATATTTGAAGAAGAAACGCCGAAAGGAAAAATAAAACGTAAGGCGCTTGGCGGGCAGTAATTTCATGAAGGTTCAATTTGCACCGTGCGGGATAGGTCTAGGTCACGCGGGCAGATGCATCCCTATTGCCAAAAGACTATTAACCGAGAATGGAACTGCCCAGATTTTATTCTCCACCTACACCGACGGCGTACGCTACGTGCGCCAAGAGGGGTTCGCTGTTGCTGAGACCCCGCCGGTGGGTTTCAAAGTTAAGCCTGACGGCACGGTAGACTTTAGGCAAACTGTGGCTAACCCTGACCTTTTTTTCGCGTCGTTCAAGCTGTTGCGCCAAGTAGCCGCTGAAATCCGAGTCATGCAGCATTTTAAGCCCGACGTAGTGGTCTCTGACACACGGGTTTCGCCTTTAATCGCGTCCCGCACGCTTGGGATTCCTAGACTCTGCATTCTGAACCAATTTCAAGTCATAATCCCTAGACGCAAGCATTTTCTTAGGCTTGCAAAATTTGCCGACATCATTGGGCTTGCGTTGATAGGGAAACTGTGGACAACAGGGCTTCACGTCATGATTCCCGACTTCCCCGAACCTTACACGCTTGCCACGGGAAATTTAAGAATACCGAAATCCTATCGAAAACGCGTTAAATTCATCGGCCCCATAATTGAAAAAAATGAGAAAGAACTGCCCAGTAAAAAGGCGCTGCGGAAAAAATTGGGTCTAGATGAGGAAAAACCTCTGATTTTTGCGCCTATCAGCGGGCCGATCAAAGAAAAAGCCTATTTGACCGGCATTTTACGGCGGATTTTTAACGGGTTCCCCGAGGATTATCAAATTGTCATGTCGCTCGGGTATCCAGACGCTTTGATAAAGCCGACGTGTAACGGAAATGTGTCGATTTACAAGTGGCTACCCAACCGTTTCGAATACCTCAAAGCCTCAGACCTAGTGTTGTCGAGGGCAGGCCACGGCACAATCGCGCAGGCGGTATGTTATGGAAAACCCATGATCCTCGTGCCAACCCCCAGCCACACCGAACAATACAACAACGCTAGAAAAGCAGCCCAGCTCGGAATCGCCAAGGTTCTGGAGCAGAAAAACCTGACCAGAGAAACCCTTGTAAAAGTAGCCGAGTGCATGCTAAAAAACGAGCGTTACGTGGGAAGGGCCGAAGAAATTAAAACGGAAGTCAAGGGAATCGACGGGTTAAAAACAGCAGTCGAAACAATAAGGCAAGTAGCCGAAGGAGAATGGTGAAATGATGACTCTTCCGAGAAAAATTCTGGAAAGGAAACTGCGAAGCTTTCTTGAAGAAGACATCGGAGAAGGCGACATAACCACGGCTCTGACGGTTCCTCAGGGAACTGTTATCGAGGCAGAAATCTACGCAAAAGAAACTGGAATAGTCGCAGGAATAGAGGAAGTACTAGTTCTTCTCAGAAGTCTAGGACTGCAAGCAGAGCCAAAAATCGCTGACGGAGCTAAAGTCAAGCCACAGACGGTTTTGCTGAGAATTGTTGGAGATGCAAGAACCATACTTACGGCAGAACGAACAATCCTCAACATCCTTTCAAGAATGAGCGGCATAGCAAGCGTGACCCGCAGGATAGTTGACAAAATTAAAAACGGCGGTTATAAACCCCGCGTCGCTTGTACTAGAAAAGTGGCGCCTGGACTGCTTTATTTTGACAAGAAGGCGGTGTTGGTCGGCGGCGGCGACGTACATCGTTTGCGGTTGGACGACATGATCTTAATCAAGGACAATCATCTCGCTATCACGGGCGACGTGGCCAGAGCCGTAAAAGAAGCAAAAAGCAAGGGTTCTTTTTCCAAAAAAATCGAAATCGAAGTCTCCACGCCAGAAGAAGCATTGAAGGCAGCCGAAGCAAACGCGGACATCATAATGCTTGACAATTTCTCACCCGCGCGGATAAGGAAAACCTTGGAATTGTTGGAGAAGAACGGGCTAAGAGGCAAGGTTCTCATCGAAGCAAGCGGCGGAATTAATGAGGAAAACGTCTTGGAATTCGCCTCCACGGGCGTTGACGTTTTGAGTTTAGGAGCCATCACACAGAGCGCTAAAGCCTTGGACATAAGCCTTGAAGTGGTTAAAGTGAGAAAGGCTAAAAGAGAGAAGTAGCCTTCAGAATGCGCGAGTGACATCGTGGATGCCGTCTGAAAAACATAGAGTTTCGGTTGTGCTGCTTACAAAGAACTCGGCAAAAACCGTGAACAAAGCCTTAGAGTCCATATTCGCCCAAACTCGAAAACCAGACGAAGTCATCGTGGTCGACGGAAATTCGACAGACGGCACTCTTGACATTGTCAACCGTTACCCAGTCAAACTTGTCACCGAACCAGGCTTAGGGTTCGGCTACGCCCGCAACTTAGGCGTCCAAACAGCAGAAGGCGACATAATCTGCTTCATTGATTCTGACTGTTACGCCGAGCCTAACTGGATAGAAAAAACCCTTAGGCACTTCGATAACCCAGAAATTGCCGGCGTTACAGGCCCTACAAACTTGTGGAACACCGAGAGCATGGTTGCCCGTTTTTTGGCGCTCGTGGGCGGAAGAGTGCGGATGCCTACGAAAAAGTTTTTTATGAAAATTGCGCCGACCATGAACCTCGCCGTAAGGAAGGACGTAGTTTCCGAGGTTGACGGCTTTGACGAGACGCTTGTGAGATGCGAGGACACCGAATTAACTTACAACATTTCCAAGCGCTACAAGATTCTCTATGACCCAGAAGCGGTGATGTGGTTCCGTGGTTCTCCAAACTTCAAAACAGCATCCAAAAAATGCGTCAACCACTTCATCGGCGTGGGGCAACTTTTTGCCAAGCATGGTTTTAACCCCGCCTTTGTGCGTCTTAACCTTCCTGTTCGAGGTTTTCTCCTCATCGCCGCCATACTTTCCTTGTTTTTTGCACCGTGGTATGTCCCGGCAGCGCTTTTCTTCATACTGCTCGTCGAATTCGTTTACAAAACCATAAAAATGTACGTGCGTTTTCGAGATTCTAGTGTTGCTTATTACGTTGTGTTCTTCACTTTTTGGTCGCTAGTAAGCTTCGCCATTTTTTACGGTTATCTTCTCGGGTTGAGACAGAAAAACAAACGGAGAATTTCTGGCAAGGTCTTAGGCGGACGAGATTAAGATTACCTCGACTACGGCGGCTAAGAAAAGTATCAACGCGCAAACAGTTACAACTACGCATGTTCTCGTGAGTTCTTGCTTAAACCTTCCTCTAAAAATGGCTAACGCAAGCAAAAGACTTTGCGATAACGCCAACGAATAAGCAAAGAATTCTAACCACGCATGCGGAAACAAAAAGAGAACTACAAACAACAGTGACACGTTAACTCCCGAGGCCACGGCAATCATTGCCAGAATAATTCCCGTGTTAAAGAAGACAAACATGCCGTAGATCGGACCCAAAAAAGGGACAAACATGATGAGAGTGTGCATGAAGTTGTTTCCAAAAATAAACGGCACCGTGTCAATGTATTGGCTTTCACTTTTAAATTCGTTGTAGAATTTTTCGGCTTCCGATCTATCAACGGGCAACGACGCGCCAATCGCCATAACAACAACAGAAATCACAAAGAACACGAATATCCACAATAACCTGTTTTCCACACCCTTACCAAGCCAACTTGAAGTTTGTATTCCCATTATTTTCTTCTCCACTAACGAGTTACACCTTTTTTGGAACTAGCTCCAGCACTCTGAATCCCCGCACGCACGGGTTTAACGATTCTGCAAGGGTCACCTTTTCCAAAACTCCCTCTTCATCTTTTGCGAAGCCGGCTATGTCATGTTCCGCAGCCATCAAAGAATGCACAGTAACGCTTCCGTTTGTCACTCTCGCATAACATTTTGACGGTAGCCCCAATCGCAGTTTTTTCTTTTCTTTAACGGCTTTTTCGGCAACGTAAATCATCGCGTACGCTCCTGTTGTGAGTTCTGCTATTCTTACGGGTATGCTGTCCTTTCCAATCGCGGAAACTTCCACGTCGTAAGCACGTTTTATGTCGGTGGCTAGTTTTCTCAGTTTGGGCAAGATTTTTAGGACGTGCCCCCGCGCTTTGCTTGATAGTTTCATGTTAGACAACTGGACGGGCGACAGTTCCTCCATCAACAGCCCACCGAAAGACATGTCCAAATGCACCACATCCGCCTCAACCGTCTTCAAAAGCTCTTGGCAAAGCTCCAACTCATGCACAATCAAACCGTGACTCTCTTCAACATGAGCGAAAATGGGGTCAGCGATGCTAATCTTGGCCCTACGGTAGGGCGGCTCCACGAGCACCGCGGCGGCAGCGACAATGGAAACGGCTTCGAACCCGTCATTAAGCAAGGCGGCACCAGAGTCGGCGGAGATTATTCGCAAACTAGTTCCCCAGTGTTAATTGCGGTAATAGAATTTATCTTTCACCCTTGCTTTTAACCAAAAATGTTGACTATAGTGTCGTTTGAGTGTGTTAGAAAAGAAATGGTGTCGATAAAGCTTGGGGAAAACTTTGTAGTGGGCGTTTTTCTAGAGCGCGTGAATAGGTTCACGGTTAGAGTACGCTTGCCCGAGGGAGATGTTCTGGCGCACCTTCCCAATTCTGGAAGACTAAAAACCACGCTAATACCAGGTTCAGCAGCGTTTCTCACCATAAAAAATCAACCTTCCCGAAAAACCCAATACGACTTGTTTGCGGTGGAGCACGATAAAATTCCCATAATAGTTGACACGCGATTTTCTAATCTTGCAGCGAGAAAAACCGCGGAGTGGAAAATGCATGAACGGCTTAGGGACTTCAAGGTCGTCAAGGAAAACATCGCGGTGAACAATTCACGGCTTGACATGCTACTGCAAAGTGGCGCTCGCCGGTTTTTCTTAGAAGTGAAAAGCGTCACCCACGTACTCAACGGCGTCGCATTATTCCCAGACGCACCCACCCAACGTGGAAGAAAACATCTTCGCCATCTTATGAAACTCCGAAAACAAGGCCACCAAACTGGAATTCTTTTTTCGGTGCAAAGGCCAGATGCGAAGGTTTTACAGCCAAACCAGGAGGTCGATCCGGAATTCACAGCGCTTTTGAGGAAAGCCGTCGATGAAGGGTTACATGTGTTTTCGCAGACGTTGCTTTTTAAGTATGGGAAACATCCGAGTGTAGAGATAAAAGTCGATGCGCCAGCGTTTAGGTTTCCTTGAGTTGTTTGATCGCTGTTAAAACGTCTTCTGGGCTTTTGTACGTTTTTCGGGGCAAGCCTCTTATCAAGTCATCCAAGCGTGCTTGTTTGCCGTCTTCTAATTCCACAAGCCTCCACCCGAGTCTTTTGTGCAAGATGGTTTTCGTTACGGGGTAGCGGGTTTTCTCAATGACGGCTCTAACAGAATCTAATCCGGCTTTGCTTGTGATTCTCGGAAATTCGCCCTTCTGCAAAAACTGCTGAAAACGCACGGCGTCGTCGAACATTGTAAGGTTATTGAAAAGCACGTATGTTTCTTTGCCTTTTTCTTCGAAAACACCCGCGACAGTTTTCAGTTTCTCTAATTCTTCATTTGTGTACTGGTAGTAGTACATGGTTTTGCCGGCGCCGTGAAGGCGAAAATAGGCAACTTTGTTTGTGTATGCGGGTAGCACTTTAAAGGGGTCTGTTACGTGCGAGACATTAACTTCGCGCAACATGTCTGTAAGCCTTCGCCTAACGTTTGGCGTTTCCCATTCTGGACCGCGCGTCTCCCACATTATAAGCAAGTCGTCTCTGGAAATGGTTTTGAAAAATTTTTTCGCAACGTCAAGTCTGTCAGGCGTGAACGAAGCGGCTGTTTGGATTAGCAAAATTTTTGCCTTTAACAGTTTGCAGATGATTTTTGTTTGTTCAAAGGCTTTCAGGCACGGTTCGGTTGTGTCGAGTTTGTGTTGGTGGCTTATGGATTTGTTCGCTTTCACCGTGAACTCAAAATCTGCGGGTGCTGTTTCGCGCCACTTTCCCACGGTTGTTGTTTTTGGGATCTCGTAGAAAGTTTTGTTTATTTCAACAAGCCTAAAACTTGCATAATACTGATGCATGGCGACTGGATAACCGCAACAGCCAACCTTTATCATCTCAGAATCGCACAATAGAATTTTAACATGAACCGCAAAATATAAAGAATTAACCGTCCTTGCCAAGAGATAATGGAGACGTACATGTATGGAGCCATTTTTAAGTTGGAGCGCCGAAGCGTCAGCACGGTTCCCAAATTTACTCGTCTGCACTGGCGTCGTCCGTGACGTGAAAGTGGAACATGACGAAAAAAGAATGGACGCGCTAAAACAATCAATCTTAACAAGAGCACGCCAAAACTACAAAATAGAACAACTAAAAGACGATGCGATCGTGCGTGCTTACCGCGATCTCTATTGGTCGCTGGGCATAGATCCCACCAAAACCAGACCATCGGGGGAAGCCTTGCTTAGAAGAACATTGCATGGAAACGACATTCCCGCCATATCAAACGTCGTCGACGCCTACAACCTTGCCTCACTCGAAACAATAATCCCCCTCAGCGGGTTCGACTTGGACAAAATCAAGCCTCCGCTAAGGATACGCTTTTCAAACGAAGCCGACGAATTCCGGGGAATAGGTATGAGTTCCCCTGTAAAATTAATAACGAAAGTGTTGCTGGTGGCAGACGAAAATCAGATTCTATGCATTTACCCTTACCGAGACGCCGACGCCACCAAAATCACGGAACAAACAAGAAACGTACTAATAATAGGCTACGGCGCTCCGACCATCCCTGAAAATCAACTGGTAAGCGCGGTGGAAAAGGCTTTGACATACATCGAAAACGTCGCTGGCGGCGTCAAAGAAACAGTAAACGTTTTCCTATCAAGCCCACAACATACCTAAGGTGCCAAGAATGACGTTCAAACTTAAAATGGAACGTTCAGCGAGAAAGAAAAATTCTAACATAATCCTTGCACTCGACCTTGAGGCACAATCCCGCCGTACGCTTTTGTCTCAAAGCATAAAACTCTTAGACACCGTGCAGCCCTACATATGCGCAGTTAAACTAAACCACCACCTTACTCTACCGTTAGGGCTGTTTGACGGCGTCCAAAAAATTCTCAAAAAAACGCGTGCCTACGAATTGCCCACGATAATGGATTGCAAGATCAATGATATAGGTAACACCAACAGGGTCATAGCCGAAAACTACTACAACGCCGGGTTCGACGCAGTCATAGCCAACCCATTTGTCGGGTGGGAAGAAGGCTTAGAACCCGTCTTCGAAATCGCCCAACAAAAGAAGAGAGGTGTCATACTGCTGTGTTACATGAGCCATAAAGCCTCACGCGAAGGCTACGGACAAATAGTCAAAAACGAAGACGGAAACCTTCAGCCTCAGTACATCGCCTTTGCGGAAAAAGCACTGGAATGGAAAGCCGACGGCGTCGTAGTGGGCGCCACATACCCTGAAAAGATCAAAGAGGTTCACCAAATCCTAAAAGACAAGGTGCCCATCTATTCGCCCGGAGTTGGCGCCCAAGGCGGCGTTGTCCAGTCGACAGTTGAAGCAGGCGCCCGCTACTTAATCATAGGGAGAACGATAATTAACGCGCCCAATCCTGAAAAAGCGGCCAAACAGTTACGGGACATGGTTAACGAAGTTAAACAATAAAACTACCTCATTCGCCCCTTTCCCGTCTCCAAAGCTCCTTTTTCAGCATGTCACGCACCGCGGAACGAATAGCGGCGCTTCGGCTAGGATACAAGTTTGCTCGTACGAGTTCGTCAAGACCTTCAAGATAGGCTTCGGGAAGAAGAACCGTGACAAGTTTCATTTCATTTCACCCTTCAGCATGTTATGTAGATATTACGTTGCAAATATAGAATTTGCTCCTAAACACACCTATTTTTCTAGGTAAAGCTCCTTTAACAGCTTAGGGTAAGTCTTGTAAACGTCCTCTAAATAGAGCCCGGAATTCTTAACCTTATCGTGAAGCAACCCGGCGGCAACCATTGCTGTGCCTACAAAGTCGCTTATGGTAGGGTCTGGGAAAAGGATGAGCGCCATGCCGATTTTGACCAGTTTAGAATGGTTTTTTGACCGCCACAACTTGTTTAACGAATGTGTTTCTCGAGCGACGCTCTTCAAGTTGTCATTGAGGATTTCGCTCATTTCAACATAGTCTTTATTTATCTCACGCAATACTTCGATGTTGTCTTTGAGTTCTTTAGTCTTCACTGTCACACCAGCAACACAAGAAACCTTTCTCTTTAATATCATCTCTCTATACTGAAAAACTTAGCGTTACAAAAACCTCGATGCCACGCTTCGTATTCTGCTGTTTTGTGAAGTAAGCTTTAATTGTTGATGAAAAAAGCGTGCGTGTGGTTGTTTCTTTTTGAAGGGAAAGTGGAAAAAATGTCGGGTAGCGCTTATGAGGGGAGGTTAAGTGTTTTATAGTGAGAAACCTAAAAATATCAAAACTGAGGGTGCCGCACGTGTCTGAACGTCATGCGTACATTTTGATAACCGCGGAAAACTGGTGGAACAGACGTTGCCTTCAAAGCAAAGCGGGAAAAGTGTTCCAAGTGTTCGTGCGTCATGGGTTTGTCGGGCCACTTCAAGCCGAACTGCTTCTTTTCTACGTGAAAAACCCTGTGCGTGAACTTCGAGGCAAAGCAGAGTTTGTTGAACGTGTCACGGGAAACGCGGAGGA
>JAWBOF010000023.1:0-11899 GCA_038826685.1 Bathyarchaeia archaeon | reverse complement strand
ATTGATGAGGTTGCCTTCTTTACTGGTTGTTTGGTGGATTATAGGCTACAGTCAACAGGTTTTAACGCCCTCGAAGTACTAAAACGTAACCGCATCAAAGTTCACATTCCCAAAGCCCAAAGTTCATGCGCGTCTCCAGCCTTCCGTAGCGGTGTGGTAGACTTGGCTCATAAACAAGTGAAAAAGAACGTCGATGCTCTGGAAAAACTTGGCATAACAAAGGTTGTCAGCTTGTGTGCAGGATGCGCCATGACGATGAAAAACGACTTTCCCGCCGTGACAAAGAAAATCTACAACCGAGAACCAAACTACAAAGTCTACGACTTTACCGAATACCTAGTTCGCGAAGTAGGAATAGACAAACTCAACACCAAAGACCTCGGCGAAATCAAAATGAAAGTAACATACCACGACCCGTGCCACCTAAACCGTGGACAAGGAATCCACGACGAACCCCGCCAACTAATCAAACTAATCCCAGGCATCACTTTCATCGAAATGGAAGAAGCCGACAGATGCTGCGGTTCAGGCGGCGGCGTACGTACTGGGCGAAGACCGTTAAGCATGGCACTCGCAAGGAGAAAAGCCGAGTTTATCATAAAGTCAGGCGCCGAGGCGGTTATCACCGAGTGCCCGTTCTGCCTCATCCAAATACGCGACATACTCAATCAACTGGGCTATCAACACATCCAAGTCTACAACGTACCCGACCTAATGGCGATGGCATACAATAAAACAAAATAACCCCTCTTTTACCCTTCACCTTTCCAGTTTCAATGATCCTTTAACGTATTCGTTCGGAGTCTGACTATTACTATAATTTCGTAAGACGCAATATTTAATACTGAGTCTTGTTACCTTATTGTATAGGAGAGCAACAATGCTACGCATCGCTAGGTTCATAGAGGAAGTGTTTTCGAGTTTGAAAATTGCCGGTCAAGTGCGTCTATGTGCCATTGAAAGGTGGCGGTTAAAGATTGTCGATATTAATTTTGGGATTCTATTTCAAATTCATAATTGGTTTAAGCGTCAAACGGTGGGGTATAGATTAGATCGATGTTAGTGGAGCGCGAGTTTATGAGAAAACAGGCAAGGACGTTTCCTTTCTTGATAGTGTTATTAGTGGGCATGCTTGCCCTTGTAACCAACAGATTGCCCTTTACTGTAACCGCAACTTATGTGGAGGGCAGTGTTACTCAAGATACTGTTTGGACTTTGACAGATAGCCCGTTTGTACTGTCTAAAGACGTCACCGTATACCCAAACGCGACATTAACCATCGAACCCGGAGTTGAAGTAAGATTTGGAGGACAATTCCTGTTAAATGTGACGGGAAGACTCATTGCAAACGGAACAAAAGAGAGAACCATCACGTTTACATCGAATAAAGAGTCACCAGCACCTGGAGATTGGAAAACAATCCAATTCAGCGGAGCATCTTCTTCGATTTTGGCGTATTGTTCAATCAAATACGCAGAAAATGGGACGACCATAAAAAGTGGCAACATAGAGATCAAGAACACCGAGATAAGCAACAACTTCCAAAACGGCGTGGCCATCGAAAACGGTAACGTAAACATAGAAGATAGCATGATAAGTAACAACACTCAAAACGGAATTTTCATAACCAACGGCATCGTAACCATTCAAAACAACACTGTAAGCGACAACACTGTAAGCGGGATTTTCATAGCGGGAGGACAGGTTCAAGTTAGCGACAATACTCTAAGGTCTAACGCGATCGGCTTGGCTTTAACTGGAAACCCAACTTCAGCAAATATAATTCGTAACAACGTGTTATCCAACACGGAAAGCGGAATATTGCTAGACGCGGAGGCTTATGGCGGCGTTAGCATTCTTTATAACACTCTTTCAGCTAACAATAGAGGGTTCTACGTATCAAGCAGCGCAAGCACACTCATAACTAACAATTCCATAGCCTACAACAATCTAGGTCTTCTTTACGTGGGTGAACAACATCATGAGGTGCATTGGAACGATATTTACGGCAATGAATACGGCATGAACGTGACGTCCGGAGCCAGTGTCGTTGCGACGTACAATTACTGGGGAGACGAAAGTGGACCCTACCACGTTTCGTTAAACCCCACTGGAAAAGGCAACCAAGTAGGCGGCGACGGAACAAACTTGGACTTTATTTTCTTCTTGACCGCTCCAGTTGGGTACGTTAACCAGCGTCCTATAGCAAGGCTTCTAACGGACAAGAAAACTGTTGCACCCAATCAAACTGTCACGTTTATCGGCACCACCTCAAGCGACGACAAACAAATTGACCAGTACTTTTTCGATTTCGGCGACGGAAAAACCAGCGGCTGGACAACACTGTCTATTGTTGGGCACAAATATTCTTCAACTGGAACCTTCAACGTAACTCTTACAGTTAAAGATGATTTTGACGTCGTAAGCACCAACACCGCAGTCGTAGAGATTACTTGTCAAACGCTTCCATCGCTAACTGTTTCTCTTGCTCCGAGCAGCTTGAATGTGGGTTCGGGAAGCCAGATTTCCATTATAGTTCTCGCAACAAACGGCACGTCACCCGTTGAAAATGCAAATGTTACTCTGTTTTCAATCGTGGGCGGAAGCATCGCACCGTCTTTTGGCTTAACAAACTCAACCGGCCACTTAACTGCAACATTTATCGCGCCGAACGTAACACAAACAATCACCATACGAATAATCGCTGCGGCTTCGAAGGCTGGGTTTGCTGATGGTTCTGACTATGAAAACTTGATGGTTCTGCCTCCTTTGATGGTTCAACTCACGGCGGATCCTGATAGAATCAAGTCTGAAGCTTTTTCTAATGTGTGGGTTCACGTAACGTACAACGGCTTGCCAGTCGCCGACGCCACCGTCACATCGTCATTAGCAGGGTGGGGCAGTTTGGATGAACAGGTTAAGATTACTGATGCAAATGGCGATTGTGTATTCGTTTTCACCGCACCCCAGACATCCACACAAATCAACGTTACCATCACAGCGGTTGCGGCAAAAAGTGGCTACATAGGGGGACAAAGTCAAACGCAAATTACGGTAGATCCGCTTATGCTTCAAGTTCAGGTCGCGGCGACTCCCACAACGATTTATTCGGAAATGACGTCTAACATCACCGTTCGCGTAACGTACGATTCTAACCCCGTTTTCAGTGCGACAGTAGTGCTCTCTTCGAATAATGGTGGAACGTTCTCTCCTCAAAATTTAACGACAAACTCGAACGGCTATTGCACATTCATCTTTACCTCTCCGCAAGTAACGGCGCCAACCAATATCACCATCACTGCAACAGTGACAAAAGCAGGTTACGCGATTAGTACGAATCAAACGACGATAGCCGTGAATCTTGGAATCTTGAGCGTCCAAATTACTGCCGACCCGGTTGCTGTTAATTCCGCTGCAACATCGACTGTGACTGTCCACGTGACGTATAATGCAAAACCAGTTGCCAACGCGGTTGTTACGATTTCTTCAACAGTAAGCGAATCTTTCTCGGTCACCAGTGGAACTACAGATGCAAATGGCGATTGTACCTTCGTGTTTACCGCTCCTCAAACATCCGCACAATTTAACGTCGTCATAACCGCGGTTGCAACGAAAAACGGCTACATAGAAAGCCAAAGCCAAACAGAAATAACCGTTAATCCAAGCGCTCCTGCACTAGGTTTGCCGTTGCCAATAATACTCGGAATAGTTGCCATAATCATAGTAGCCGTTGTCATACTGATTTTGATTAAACTAAAAATTATTGTCATAACCTCAAAGGGGGCTTAAATAATAAATGCGCTTGTCAGCCAAATTAAAAAACATAAAAAACCTTAGAATTTCTCTAAACCTGAAGAGAAAACCACGCGTAACTCTAGTTCCACCTCCGGCACCGCCGAAACCCGTTCCCAGAGGGTTCAAGATAGTAGAGAGGTACCCTCTTTACGAGCCTTTCGTGCACGTTGCTATCGTGCAAAACCCCTCAACCGGCGAGTTCAAGTACATTTTAGACGAGCTTCAATTGGACGAGCTGGAAAGAAACATCTACAACCGCATCTTAGACATTCTGCTTTCTGAAATAGAATCTCCAAAAGAGGAAATCACCGACCCGCGGAAATTTTTTGCTAACGAAGCTAGAAACATCGTCGACAAGTACCGCATAAGCTTAGGCTGGTTGCCCGACGTTTCTTGGTACAAGATCCTCTACCATGCAGAACGAGATTTGGTCGGCTTTGGAAAAATTGATCCTTTAATGCGTGATCCGAACATCGAAGATGTTTCATGCGACGGTGTGGAGAAGCCCGTTTACGTGTGGCACCGCAAGTACGAGAGCATAGAGAGCAACCTGCGTTTTTCGAATGACGATGAACTTGACAATACCGTCGTCAAGCTTGTCCACATGGCAGGAAAACACGTCAGCTCAGCATTTCCCATCGTGGACGCTTCGTTGCCTGGAAAACACAGATTGGCTGTTTGTTACCGACGCGAAGTAACGCCGTTCGGAACCGCTTTCACCATCAGAAAGTTCCGCGAAGATCCGTATTCGATGATTGACTTGATCAACTTGGGAACGTTTAGTGAGGAAATGGCGGCGTACTTCTGGCTTTGTCTGGAAAACCATGCTTCGATCATGGTCTTAGGGGGCACCGCCGCGGGCAAGACTACGGCGTTGAACTCTTTGGCTTGCTTAATTAAACCAGGCAGCAAAATCATCACAATCGAGGAAACAGCCGAACTTAACTTGCCTCATGAAAACTGGGTGTCATTAATCGCGCGAAGAAGTTACGGACTCGGAGAGAACCTCACGGGCGAAGTGACTTTGTTCGATTTGGTGAAGACGTCGATGAGGCACCGTCCAGACGTCTTAATCGTGGGCGAGGTTAGGGGAAACGAGGCGTATGTTTTGTTCCAAGCCCTCGCTACTGGACACGGTGGTATGTGTACGATGCACGCTGAGAACCTTGATTCGGCGGTTAAACGTCTGACTTCCAAGCCGATGGACATTGCACCTTCGTACATTCCTCTTATGAACATCGTCTTGTCCGTTCAGCGTGTGCAACTGCAAAAGCAGGGTGAAAGACGCGTGAACCGTCGAGTCCTGTCGGTGGATGAAATCGCGGCGTACGAGGAATACAGGAACACGTTCAAATGGAAGCCTGCAGAAGATGAACACCAGCCTTTCTTGGACAACAGCACGATGCTCTCCTACATATCCGAACGCGTGGGCTACAGTAAAAAACAGTTAATAAAGGAAATTGAACGACGTAGGAACATCCTGCACTGGATGCGGGAACAGAACATCCGCAGTTATAAAGATGTCGCAGCCATAATCGCGGAATACTGCATACGGCCAAAAGAATTCTACGAGAAAATTTTCGTTAATGAGGAGGTGGAAGCAGTTGCAACTTCTCGACGCCCTTGAGGGCTGGTCCTTTCGCATTTTCGGGCGAATCGCGCCGGCTTTCTTAAAACACGTGTTTGAATTCAAGGATGAATTGCGACGCGCGGGAATCAAGATTTACCCGGAAACCTATGTTTCTTTGATGTTTTTTGTGGCGTTTCTCACTTTGCCCGTGTCGATTGTTGCGATGGTGCTTTTGTATGTTACCCAGTTTATTCCGTTGATTTTCCTCGTGCCTGCTCCTATTTTTGTTATGATTGTGTTCATGATTATGCCTATGTCTAAGGCGAATGATAGGGCTACTTCTTTGGAGAGGGAGGTGCCCTTCGCAGCGACGTACATCACTGTTATGGCGAGTGGCGGCATTCCACCGTATGTTAGTTTCAAGCGGCTTTCTGAGGTTGACTTGATGCCCGCGACGCGGAGAGAGGCGAAAGAAATAATCAAGGACGTCGAAATTTTCGGCATAGACCCCTTAAGCGCCATGGTTAGCTCTGCGAAGCATCATCCCTTGGATATTTTCAGAGATTTTCTGTCGGGCTACGCTTCGACTGTGATTATCGGTGGAGACATCGCTCACTTTTTGGAAACGAAGTCAGAAGACATTTTCAAAGCTCGTGCGGCGAGAGTGAGAAACGCGGCAGAACGTCTCGGCATGCTTTTGGAATCGTTTATTATCATAATGGTTCTAATGTCGCTTTGTTTCTACATTCTCTTCAGTGTAGAATCAATCTACAGCAGCGGCTTGTCCATGGGGTCGGGGATTTTGATGTATACGTATGTTTTCACGCCTATGCTTTCTTTTGTCTTCATTTACTTGGCTCACGGCATGCAGCCTAAGACTCCTGTGACTGATTATACTCCATACAAAGTCTTCGGAATGTGTTTAGCCGTAGGAGCCTTAGTATTTCTGTTGTTGACGAATTTCGCTGGACTGATGGACATACCGTTTCTAGGCGGTATCTCAAGCATCATAGACCTCCCCACAGCCACAGCGATTGCCTTGTTCATTACTACCGCGCCTCCAGCGATCGTTCAGATTAGGCTTGCTGGGAAAAAGCTCAGTTTGGAGCACGGGATTGCTAACTTTCTGCGAGACTTAACCGAAGTTCGGAAAACGGGGCTTGCGCCGGAAAAATGTATTGAGACTCTCTCGTCTCGCGATTACGGGGAATTTAGTAAAGAATTGAAAAAGATTACTTCTGAAATTTCGTGGGGAATTCCCATCAAAAAGGTCATTATGGACTTTGTTAAGCGAACGAAGAGTTGGATTACCCAGATTGTCATGTTTCTGCTGGTTGAAGCAATAGATGTGGGTGGCGGGACGATTACGATGATTGAGTCTCTTGCAAGGTTTAACAACATGACTCAAGAGGTGGAAAAGGAGAAGAAGATGGCTGTTCGGCCTTACGTGATGATTCCGTACTTCGCCGCGATCTTGTTGGTGGCGACAACTGTGATGATGCTGATGTTCACCAACCAAACCGTTGGAGTTGCAGGTGAAACAAGACCATCGAGCGACTTGGCCTCTCTCACCACGATATTCACGACGTCCGTGATTATTCACAGTTATCTGATCGGGTTGGTTGGAGGTAAAATCAGCGAAGAATCCGTCGCGGCTGGGTTTAAGCATTCTGCGATTCTTGTCATAATTGCAATTATTGCAGCAAAACTTGTTCCCATGTTTATCAGCTTCTAGGAGGGGAAATCTACGAAACTAAAACTTGTAGTGAAGCACCGCCGCGGGAACAAAGCTCTGAGCCCAGTTGTATCTACGGTCATCATCACTGGAACGATAATCATGCTAGTCACGGTCGTGCTTGTTTTTGCGAACAATTTTCTTTCGGTAAGAATGGCTGAGAGCGACTTTAATGCGGCTAAACAGTTCATGCGAACGGTTGGTCTACAGGTCGACGATGTGGCATGGATAATCGGGCGTACAGAAACGGCGCGTTATTCAAGTAGGTACGGTCAAGTTGTTTTGCAGCAGTTAGCCTTGAACTACACGGTCTACTTGAACTACACAAAGGGAAGCTATCAGTATATTAACGCGAAAAATTTCACGGTAAAAACTGGCATCATCTGTTTTAACATGCCGACATCGCAATATTCTATTGGGAACAACTTTTTCGAGTTGATATACCCTTCAAGCAATAGTTTTCTGTTGAACGGCGCCTCGGCACCAGTTGCTAGGGTTTTTACGGTGGAAAAACTGCCCATGTTTGATGGTAGTTACGTAAGGGTTGTTGTGGTACCGATAATAAGGATGGTAAACTTGACGATTGGTCAGACAAACTATGTTCGTCTTTACCTTCCAGTTCTGTCTAAGGGCGATGCAACATCTAAAAACTACCCAACGGTCACTCTTACTGGAGAATCGTTCCATGTAAAACGAATAGAAAACGTAACTGGAATTAAGGTTGTAGTGAGTTTTCCTTTCGTTGACTTCAACAATTCTTTCTTTAACTTCGCTCAAGAAGTGGAATTAATTCGTTTGACTGGAACTTCGGTTCTCGACATTAACGTGGGCGGTGTGGACGTAGATTTGGGGGTGCATCCATAATATGTTCGAGGTGAAACGGCTTGCCACACGTTAACATGGAATACGCCATCATGGTTCCAATCCTTTTGGTTCAGGTTATTCTGATACCTTACGCCACGGGTTTGGTTATGGATATCTGGGGCGCAAGACGGAGAGAAACCGCGCTTCAAGATGTTGCGAGCCATTTTGGAAGCACCATACAACAACTTTATTTTACTCTGAACCGTGAAGAGATCGCCGCTGGAAACATCACCCAAGCCGCCAATACTCCGCCGTTCATTGAATCTTTTCCTTACACTGTGACAGCGTCGAGTAAAAGAATCGGAAACAGCACCATCATAGATTTGTATTTTGCCTTAACTGGAACAACCATCACTACAACTACGCAAGTCACGATGGGCCCGAATGTGCTTTGGAACCCGTCCATCTACGTAAGCAATTCTACAAACGCTTGTATAAAAATTGAAAAAGAACTTGACGGTATCCTCAAGTTTTCGTTCGGGTGAGGGGGTGAAAAAACGACTGGAGTAACTGTTGACCACCTGGTTGCTACCACGATTTTCATCTCAGCATTACTGTTGTTTACTGGTCTTTTTAGTCAATCAATACAAGTTGCAATCTTATATCAACAAAACAGGCACGTCATGATGAAAGCCAGCGATCTTTTAGACAACATTCTGCTCAACCCCGGTTACCCTTACAACTGGGGCGAGACCAACACCACCCTCTCCTATTTTGGGCTTCAACAACCCGGAGCCAGCGGTTACGTGCTCAGTTCCTTTGCGTTAATGAGGTTGACTTCCCTCACCGGAGAACCAGTAGAATACCCGCGTGGCTCAGGAAAATGGTACAATAACGTCAGTTTAGGACCTCAAGGTTACCTGTTTATGCCATTAAGCAGTTGCATAACTTACGACACGGCTAGCAAGCTTTTAGGAGTTAACGGCACCTACGGCTTCCAACTCAGCATTATGCCCGTCGTAAACGTATCCATATCCGTGAATCGACCTAATCCATTGCGGCTGAAGGTCGAAGTGAGCGGCCCGGGCTTTCCACTTAGTGGGGCTGACTTGAGTTATTATCTTTACCGCGCCTACAAAACAGGCACGTATCCTTCCATACAACTTTACAGTGGCGTTACGAAAGCAGATCCTGCTGGAGTGGCGTATTTGGATTTTGCTTTTAACGGTGCAACTGAAACGTACACTGTTGTCGTGTATGCGCGTTTAAGTGGTCTTCTCGGAATTGGGCATTATTCCCACAGAACCTTTACAAGAGGAGAGGGAGTTATGCCGTTTGTTGCAGATTACGAGATTGGCAAAGTGTACCTTGCTCACAGTTGGGACGTGCATGACCAAGGAACACCAGTACCTGACTATAAATTCAATGCCACATTTTTCATCCTAACTGAAGAGTTTGAATTTCAACCTTGGCCCATACAAAATTCCACGGGCAACCTTAACTACGGCACCAAAAACTACGAAATAACAACACTCCCAGTCGCGCATCCCGGTTTTCTACTTATCACTTACTGGAACGGGGGCGAGTACGGGATGAACATTATGCCTTGGGGCATCGGCACGTTGGGTGTTTCCACGGTGTTTGGAGGTATTCCGCAAGGCAAAGTTTGGACGGCTACTGATTTTCGCCAAGTGACAGTTGATCAAATAGCGTATCAAGCAAAGATCACGTGTTGGAGTTTGAAAGGATACCAAGTCTGGAAATCTGGAGGGTAGCAAAACTTGATGCGTACAGTCGAAATCATAATGGTCATCATCATCTTGGCCACAGCGTTCATTGCCACGACGCTTTACGCAGTGTTGCCGTCTCCGAAGCAGCTCTCGTCTCCGAGCCTTAGACAACTCGCCTTAACCACCCTTCAAGTCCTCGATACAAAGAAAGCCCTCACAGACACAGTCTTCAAAAACCCGACGGATCAAGCTTGGACAGAATTACAGATTGCGCTCTCAGCTATTCTGCCGCCTAACGTAGTTTACAATTTAACAGTTTACGACACGGTAAGAGTGGGGGACATTACAACTTATGAAAAGTTTTACTCCATCACAAACTCCGAAAGTGGCATAGGCACCTATTCGGAAGCAGCCACCTACCTTGTGACGTCGACCAACGTGACGTTCACGGTTACGCCGCGAAAAATCTCGGGAACTCTGTATATTCTAAACTGCAGCGACGCCAACGGCTGGTGGATCACGGGCTACACAAGCCAAAAACTGGCAGCCGACCTTCAAGACATGCTTTCACCATACTTTAACACAACCATAATGGTGCAAAACACTGCACAATTAGCACAACTTTTGAACGGCAACAAGATTTCTTCGAATCCGTACGAGAGCGTTACAAATGCTATAATTCTCAACACATTCGGGGAAGCAGTGCCGATTCCGTCGACGTTTGCTGACCTTTATTACAGAGACTCGTACGCGGAATATTGCTACCAGCTTGGGAGAAGAACTAATCTCTACAATTGGACGTGGGTAAGCATAGTCGGGTGGCCGCTTTACTACGTTAGCAACACGGTGAAGTTTTCGGGTAGTCAAAATGGCTGGGGTATCTACGGAATGGTTCAAGTGAGCAATCCAGGGCTGAAAGCATTTCTTATGGGGTTGGATGGTCAAAGCTACACGTCGCCGCCGGGAAGCAGTCAAACTGGAAGCCCAGGAGTTGTCTACTTTACTTCTTGGGCAAGATTCTATTCAAACTATTATGGCATTTACCCGTCTCAGTATCAGACTTCGACCCGTGCACTTTCGGATTCTATACTGTCAACCTACCATCTCACCGTAGACAACACAAACGGCTATGTCTTCCAGAAATCAGGTGAATGGATTGCCGCTGCAACCTACAATCATCGAGAGCCCCACCCAAATGGCGCGATTCATGGCTCTTTGACGGCGATAGGGTTGACGAGAATCCCCGACATACGCATAACCGTACTTGCCCTTCTCATGTATTACCACCCGGTTCTTTACAAGTCTGAATTCACAATAACAAGCGGAGAAAGACCGACCCAAAGGCTTGTGGTTCTGCAGCTTAGCCAGCAGGGAGGAAACTAGCATGAAAAGGCTACTAGAGAAAAAAGGACAGTTTTCAATAATCGCAGCGGCGCTCGTGGCAATCGTGCTTGCTACTGCTTTGATCACCACTTATTCCATGATCAGAAACAATTCACTTCAAGAACGCCCCCAAATTCTAGGATCCGTTGACGAAATGAACCTAGCAATAGATCACATTCTCGAATTTGCGGTTGGGTATTATGGCTCGATTTTGCAGATTACAGGCAACACGACGTATGCCCAAAAGCTTGCCACAGAGTATCTGGTGAACGGTTTGCAAAACATAGCTTATACTCATCCAAGCTGGAACCCCTCGTTTGAGATAAATCATTTGCGTATTAGTGCTTCTTGGTTTAACCGTACGAGTTCGAGCGAAGGTACGATTAACGTAACGTATTCCTTGGTTGGGCTGGGTATTTCTGGGATAAAGTATTCAGCTTCTGTAGGGTTGAAGGTAACGGTGAACCCATCTATGACGAACCACGTGCTCATCAACGTGTCTCGTGACGGAAACAAGCCTTATCCAACGCTGAGCAAGACCAATTTTCTCTTTTACAACTACAGTTACGTGGAGTCCGATTGGGAACTAAAAGCAGGAGCCGCTGTCGCCTCTATTGTTTCCACAGAAACATATTCAACATACGAGATTATGATTCCAAACGGTGTTGACCCGAAGTCTTACATGGTTTTAAGCACTGATCCGCGTGGAATCACTGTAGTGGCTTCTACCTTCTCACATTACGCCTAAGGGTTTTTGTGGAATCAGTCGCTGTATTCGTCGCTTAATCAAGACGTTTTGGTCGTGGAAGCACTCCAAAATGGCTCTTTACGATGGCTTGGGCAAAACCTGCAGTTTACAACTCCCGGCAAACCTATCCCGCC
>JAWBOF010000022.1:0-11971 GCA_038826685.1 Bathyarchaeia archaeon | reverse complement strand
AAATCAATCATCAAATACTTAAAACAAATGGCGAACGCGGGCATACTTGAACATGGAGTTGAGGGTTTCAAAGAAAAAGGCAAGACGGTATGGATGAAGTGGTACACGCCGAGCAGCCTTGGAAAATGGTTCATTCTTTTTTTAACACCGCCCGAAGAAATTCGTCCCGAGTTGGCGAAACGCACGATTGAAGAACTTTTCAGAGTTTACTCCTCCAGCATCGTAGAAGTCTGCGAAAAATACGGTTTAAAAATAGACGAGTTCCAGCGGGTTTTCGATGAGCACTACTTGCGTGCAGCAACTGCAAAAGCAGAAAAAATCAAGCCCGAGGTTGTGGTCTACGGAAGCGCAGCGTTGGATATTTATGGTAACTTGGAGAATCTTCCAGAAGCAGAAGAAACCGTGTACGTGGAAGAAGTAGGCAGGTATGCTGGCGGCATGGGGGCGAACGTTGCGGTGGCTTTGGCGAGGTTGAAGGTTCCAGTAAGTTTTGTCGGAAGAATCGGTAGCGACTTTGTGGGAAGAGTGCTGTTGGATAGTCTCCGCAAAAACGGCGTGGGCATTTCAAACGTTAACGTAACGTCCCAAAGGTCTTTGCGAACCTTAATCTTTCGTGACAAAAAACAGACACGCTGGCTTTTCGCTTTAGGTTCGCCCGAACACGCCATATCTATCACATCACCGTCCGAAATCGATTGGAAATTACTGAACCAATGCAAAATAGTATACATCGGCGAAGTTTTCACCGAAATCGCCGCCACGATCGCCAGCTACGCAAAAAGCAAGGAAAAACTGGTTATTTACCGTCCAGGCGTGCCCTATATGCGTTTAGGCGTTGAAAAACTAGGTAACGTGCTTAAGCACACGAGCATATTCATTTTAAACAAGGTGGGCTGGGATGTGCTGCAGAATTTTTCGAAGAGTGCGGTTAAAACGCCTGCCGATTTAGTCAAGTTCGGGCCGACAGAAGTGATTGTAACCAAGGGTTCTGAGGGTTGCGACGTGTACACGGAACAGGGGCATTTTGCGATGACTATGCCCTTAGATCTACGTGGCAAGTTTGAGGTTGTTGACCCAACTGGTGCTGGGGATAGTTTTTCGGCGGGGTTGATTAAAGGGTTGCTTGAGGGTTGGGCATTGAAAAAGGCAGTGGCTTTTGGGCAAGCGGCCGCTTGTATTGCATGCTCCAGGGTCGGCACTTCTTCGGCTTTTCCAACTCTTGCAGAAGTGGAAGCGGTTAAAAACGTGAATTTTTTTTAAAAAAAGAGATTAGGGATTAGGCTTTTTGCTTGTGGTCTTCAAGGCTGCAACTATTGCTAATATGCCTAGTAGCAACAGAACTATGGCTATTGTGTAGAGTAAATCTACGCCTCTGAGGTTCAAGTCCAGCCCAAAGCCAATGGCCGCTAAGAGTATTCCCCATCCGAAAACGCTGAAGGTGCTGCGTGCGTATTTTGACGGGTTTTTCCATCGAACGCCAGATTCAATCATAAGCCAGCAACCATAAAGGGCTACGATTAACGGAACTATTTCTAGCCAAGTCAGTTGTCCTGCTGCGTAGGCGACGATGACGATTGCAATGATTATTATGAAAGCGCCGAGAGTTAGGAGTCCCATTCGCTGGTTAGACATGCGTTTCCCCTCCTTTTATTCGATTTTTGCCCCACATTCTGGGCAGAACTTGGCTGTGGCTAATACAGGGTGACCGCACTTGGGGCATTTTTTCGTTGCGTCGGGCTGTGCGATTTCGGTTCCGCAGTCTGGGCAGAATTTTGAGGTCGCTGGGATTCGAGCACTACATTTTGGACATATGATTAACGCCGCTGCTGGTGCTTGCGTTGGTCCTGAGGGCGTCATTACTTGTGGAATCAGCACCATGCCTGTGCCCAAGCCTGCGCCTGGAGATTTGCCGAGTTCTTCGGCGGCTTTTTTGACTGTTTCCATTCGTAAGACCTCTTCGGGCGTGGCGCGTCCGGTCCTAAGCCAGAAGAGTCGTTCGCGGTATTCGGGCGTGGTGTCTATGCCTTCGAAGCGTAGGTCGGTCAAGTCTAAGCCGATTCGTCTGAAAGACTCGAGAATGGCGTTTTTCACCAAAACCGAAGTCTCATCCAGTCGAGTGAACACGGTGAGCAGGTCATATCGGGAGAGTTCATCGATGATTTTTTCGTTTATAAAGCCCCTCAGATAGTTGTCAACCTGCTCTGTCGCATAAGCGTTCTGTCCACCCACGACTTCCATAACGAACAACTGGGGATTTTCAACCTTAAACCAAAAACTACCATAAACCTGCAACGGCGCAAGCTCGGTAGTCTGAGCCCGCGTGCCATACTTGCCCGCGTTAACTTTGGTGGACACGAAGATAACTGTGGCTTTGAACGGTTTTTCGCCGAAGCCCGCGATGCGCGAAAGGATACCCGTTAACAATGGCAAATTTAGCGTGGTTAAAGTGTGTCTTCCTGGACCAAAAACGTCGTATGCCTTGCCGTCTCGGAAGAAAACTGCCACTTCATATTCGTGAACTATCAGTTGGGCGCCCCACGTAATGTTCTCGTCTGGATACCGCCACACCAGAGCATTTTCAGACGGGTTTTTCCATTCAATGACTTGTGGCATTTTTACTTCACTCCTAGAATCACTTCTTCTCTCTGGTCAAACGTGTCTTCTAAAGCCTCCAGCGCATCGGTTACTTTCTGAATGTGGTCCTTTGCTTTTTCGAACCCACGTTTTCCGATTTCTTTCTTAAAATTGCTGGCTGCGGCGGCAACGGTTTCTACTTCGTCGATGAGTTGACTGTCGAACTCGATCATCTTGTCCAACTTGTCCTCCTCAACCTTCACAACATTATAAAAACCCGCGTAACCGTAAGAGGCATGGTTGATTTTTTCTGCCACACGATCGTATTTCGTGACCAGCTGGTCCATGTCAGTCAAAACCTCATGGCGACGTTCTTGTGAAAGCTTCTGGAAAACTTCCTTCAAGTCACTTCTTGCCTTCTGCAACTTTCCGTAAAGATGGTTTCGGATTAGTCTGTCAGATTCTCGGCGAAGTTCCTTCTCTTTATACCCCCTAAAACCGGGGAGCGCGGCGAGAATTCTCTCAGAAAGCCTCATCTCGTCTTTTGCTTTTTCATACAAACCTTTCTTCTCAGCCAAACATTTCCCTTCTTTTTTGTACAATCGTATAGTGAAAGTGACGAGTTGCTTTTAAAGTTTAACAAACAAACAGCGACAGAGTTCGAATGTACTTTTACTTGAAAGCCTTCATTTCCCAATAACGAAAGCCGCTTTTCTCAAGCTTCAATTCTTTTTCGGCAAAACTAGAAAACATGTCGAGCACCTCGTTCTCTGTGCAAAAATGGTGGATCTCTTCAAACTGGTTTCCTTCAAAATCCTCTAAAACAAGAAAAGTACCGTTTTCGATTTGTTTGCCTTCTCCGTACCTCGGGTCTTTATCTGAGGCAACGTTTACGAGGAATACGCCTTTTCCCGTGAGAATTCGGTGGATTTCGCGTATGGTTTTTGCCATGTCTTTCCTTAACCCGTGATGTATGGTGCTGACGCTTATGACCGCGTCGATGCTGTCACCGTTGAATGGCAGATGGGTCATTGATGCTTGAACAAGCGTAATGTTTTCCAGTTTTTCTTTTCGAGCCCATTTTCTTACGATTTTCAATGCGTTTTTTGAGATGTCCAAGGCGATAACGTCGAAACCTTGAACCGCCAAGTAAATGGCGTGCCTGCCTGCACCGCAGCCCAAATCCAGTATGGTCTGTACGTTGGCCTGTTTGAAAACGGGCAGAGATTCGACTATTAAGGGTGCGAGTTCCTTGAGCCTCTTTGGCAATGTTTTCAGCGTCGAGTAATAATTTTCCCACATGCTTGAAAACCGCAGCTTTCTGGTTTAGGTGATTGGAGTGTTTGCGCATTTAGAATTTTTGCAGAGCAACTTGAATGTTGGCTAAAAGCTCTTGCGTGTTCTCTAGCATCTCATAACGTATTGTCAGGTTGCCGCCTCTGGTTAACGAAGGAACCTTTTTGATGATTTTTGCCCTTAAAAGAATCCTAAGATACCTCTCAATCGTTGATCGGTGACATTTTGATTCTCTTGATGTCGCCGGGGTTAGAGATGCCCTTTTGGATGTATTCGAGGATTTGCAGTTGCGTTTTTGAAGCCAAAGTCTTAATGAAACTGCACGTTTAAACACCAAAATTGTCGGCAAAACAATTGAAAGCCTAAATAAAAGATTCAGCTCATTGATGAAAACTGCGAAAAAAGAAAGGGAAAAACATGTTAACCATCTTGCAAGAGTGGCTCTCTGCAGTTTTTCCATAAGAGTTAAGTCTAAAAGCGCAGTTATTTTATTGGTTAACTTCGGAGAAAGTGCGGAGATTGAATCCTCTTAGGCGAGCTGTTTGTGCATGGGCGATTGCCCTTTTGGCTCTTGCGTTTATCGGAAGCCTAAACATCCAGCCGGCAAAAGCGGCTTTCAGTTATATTTACATAAGAGCAAACGGGGACGTCGACCCGCCTAGCGCGCCGATTTCCAACTCTGCCAACACTATATACACATTAACAGACAACATCGTCAACTATTCAATCGTGATTCAAAGGGACAACATAAAACTCGACGGCGCCGGCCACACGCTTCAGGGACCCCGTGTAGGATACTTCAAGGGGTTAGATCTCACGGGAAGAAAAAACGTGACAGTTCAAAACATAGAAATAAAAGCATTTTACATAGGCGTGAACATCGAGTTCAAAGCCAGCAACAACACCATCTCTGGAAGCACCATAACGAAGAACGCTCTAATCGGCATCTACCTTAATCAATCTACAAGTAACAACATTTCCGGGAACACCATCACAGACAACAACGCTGGAATCAGCCTCTCGGGGGCTTCGAATGACAACACTATAAAGGAAAACACGTTCATCAACAACGGCTTGGTTGTTTTAGACTCTTACGAGAACAAAGTCTTAGACAACACCGTTAACGGTAAATGGCTCGCCTACCTAGAAGACTCGTCGGGCTTCGGGGTACTAAACGCTGGGCAAGTTATACTTCTCAACTGCAGCAATATTCGCATAGAGAACCTCGATGTGTCCAACGCGACGATTGGTGTAACGTTGCTAGAAACAAACGATTGCTACGTTGGAAACAACACGATGGCAAACAACGCGTACGGCATTTATATTTATAAATCTTCGAAAAACCGCGTTCTAGAAAACACGATAACAAACAGCCTATACGGGGGCATCTACTTGGGTTTCTCCTCGAACAACAACATAACCCGAAACAATGTTGCCAACACTCTGTTCGATGGCGTCTTACTCGAGGCAGGCTCTGACCATAATCGTCTCGCTGGAAACACCGTAGCGAACAGTCTGCAGTATGGCATTTCACTCCTTGGTTCTTCTAATAACCTTATATACCACAATAACTTCGTCGACAACGCTCAGCAAGCGTACATAATACCCTCTGGCTACGCCAATTCGTGGGACAACGGTTTGCCTTCGGGCGGAAACTACTGGAGCGACTACAGCGGCACAGATACCGACGGCGACGGGTTGGGAGAAACGGAGATTCATATAGCCGATGACAACGTTGACCATCATCCGCTCATGGGGCTCTTCAGCGCCTTCAACGCAGGCACGTGGAACGACATAACATACTACGTCGACATAATCAGCAAATCTACGATAAACAACTTCAACTTCAACGCAAGCAGCAGAACTCTCAGTTTTGACCTGCAAGGCGGCGTAGGCACGCCTGGTTTTTGCCGAATCACCATACCGACGGGCTTGATGTGGTGCGACAGCCCGGCCGAATGGGCGGTGACTGTCGGGGGTTTCCTAACCGATCGCACAGTAACCTCGAGCAGTGGCTACACGTACATGTACTTTACCTATACGCACAGCACAAAAACTGTTCACATTACGAGCACCCACGCGGTCCAAGAATTTCCGATGCTTATACTTCTATTACTTATCAGCACCGCAGCGCTGTTTGCTTCTGTTTTTGCGCGAAAATGCAGAAAGAACAGCGGATGAGTGTTTCTTTCTAGAATAGTCCGACTTTTATGGATGGGATGTCGCCTTTTATCACGTTGCCCGTGGCGCCGTCCATGAAAAGGTTGTAACGTTCACGTTTATACTCGTAAGTTACGAACCACACGGGTGCGTGGAGATAGACCACATCACCGATCTTGAACTCTGTTTTTGCCTCTATAATTTTGTCCACGTCTTCTTTCATTAAAAACTGATGCAAGCTCTCGATTTCTTGCTTGGCGATTTCTACGGCTTCGTGCTGTTGGCGTTCGCTGTTCAAGACTTTAGCGAAGCCTTCGACTCGTCTAAAGTCGTATGGGATTTTTGCCTCCAGCGGCACTTCATATTCGCGAGTCGGAAATTGGGTTGCCTTCCTCGCCAACACCAGCCAATTGTACTCTTTTTCAATTTTTCCCTCCTTTACTACGGGCGGCGTTATCCTTTCAAAAACACCTTTGTAACTGGTTGTGGCTTTTGTAGGGACAATCCAGAACGGCAGATAAACCAGATTTTTTTCAATAATCTTCGATTTTGCGAGGTCACCTGGTTTCAGAAAACCAGATTTCATCCATTCTCTTATGGGTGTTTCTACGGTTGTAGCGTCGTATTTGTTTAGTATCATGGAATGCTCGAACACGAATGCTTTTCCGGTCTCGATGACCTGCGTAAAGCCGCAGTATGGGCATGTTGCTAAGATTTCGCCAGGGTTGAACTTGATTGGTGCGCCGCAATGAGAGCATCGTATCTCTTTTACCACTGACATTTGTGAAGCCTCGTCGAACCTATTAGGCGACTGAGAGACATAAGTTTTCTTAAACCCGACAAAGAGAAAGTTTAATTCTCTCCGTTGAAAACTGTGTGATAATTGAATAAAAAAAGGGTGAGGCGAACAAATGGCGCGTTTATCTAGGCTTAAGATGTCTATGACTATGGCTATCCTCTTAGTGGGAATAATCTTTGCCGTTTTTCTCGCGGCGTTGATGTATGTGGTCAGTCTTTTCTGGGAACTGCCGCCGCTGGGAATGTATATGATAGCCATCATAGGCGCTGGTTTCTTTATCTTTATTCAATACCTTATCGGACCAGCGGTTGTCAGAGCCGCCACGCGTTTGCGTTACTTGAAACCTGGTGAAAACCCGTGGCTTGAAGAGACTGTTAAAAAATACGCGGAAAAAAGCGGGCTGCCGATGCCTAAATTAGCCATCGTGCCAGATGAGACGCCCAACGCTTTTGTTTTCGGCAGAACGGCGAGCAGCGCAACTTTGGCTTTGCATGAGGGTTTACTTAAACGGTTGACTAAGGAAGAAGTGGAAGGCGTAATCGGGCACGAGTTGGGTCACCTTAGGCATAAGGATTACCTGGTGATGACTGCGCTTTCGGCGGTTCCGCTGATAGCTTATCTCATCGCTCGTGTAAGTTTTGAGGCTATGCGTTTCGGTGCTGTTGGACGCAACCGGAAAGATAGCGGAGTTGTTTGGGTGGCGATAATTGCTGCGGCTTTCATTTCGTACATCGTCTACATTATCACACAACTTTGCGTTCTGGGACTAAGCCGTTTAAGGGAGCATTATGCGGACGCTTATTCGGCATATTTGACCGGCGACCCGCGGCAGCTTCAAAGTGCGTTGACGAAGATTACTTATGGTTTGTCGCTTTCGCCCAAGCCTCCAAGCGGAGCGCGAACCTTCTACATCGGTGACCCTGCGACGGCGAAATTAGAGTTTCAAAGCATTATAGCGCGAAAGCAAGAGTATGACTTGGACAAGGATGGCGTGCTGGATGAAAGAGAATTGGAGTTGGCCATGGAGAAGGAAGCGAAGAACACGTGGGTTAAGGTGAACTCGCTGTTCACGACTCATCCACCGACCTATAAGCGAATACTATTATTGCGTGAGATTGAGAAAGAAATGGAGACGGGCAAATTTACAAGCAACAACATTTACTCGCACATTTAGCCCGTCATTTTTGTTTGATATTTTTGTAGAAAACAGTTTAATACTCCGACTGTAGGTATAGTAGGAGGGCTTAGAAGGGAAGGAGGTCCTCCCACTAACTTGAAGCACGTAAAAATCGAGGCTTTCGACTGCCCCAACGCTTGGTTCAAAACATTAAACGCCATCTGGAACCAGGGCGAATCCTTCAAAATCGGTTACGGTTCTGAATGCACAAACACTAAAAAACTCAACATAACCATCGAAATTAACCATCCCGAGAATCGTCCGCTCGTCGACGAGAAAGCACCATGCGACATGAAGTACGTCCAATGGTACGCATTGAAGTATTTGTGGTCAGGCGAGATTGAGGAAGAGACCTACACGTACGGCAGTCGTTTAAGAAAGCCCGTGGATCAAGTGGAGATGGCGATAAGGCGGTATCTGGAGGAACAATGCGACAGACAGGTTACGATGGTGATTAGGCTTCCTGAAGACATCCATAAAACCCTAAACAACCGTCAGCACGAACCACCGTGCCTAAGCCTCATTGACACGGAAATCCTAGACGGCGCAATGAACCTTACCTGCTATTTCAGGTCATGGGACGCTTACGCAGGGTTGCCTGCAAACATCGCGGGCATTCAATTGTTTAATGAGGCTTTTGTAGAAGAAATCAACCGACGAGGAAACCTAAACATAAAAACAGGAAAACTTGTCTTCCATTCAAAAAACTGCCACATCTACGAACGACAATTCAAACTCGTCGAAGACCTCTTGAAACCCCAACAACCAGACAACCGACGAAAACTCCTCGTCAAGTCCAACATTGGTTGACCAGTGTCTTTGCGACCATAACTTTATAAGTTGTGTCCCCGTAACCATTACCATCAATATAGTGGAGTGTGAAAAGTTAGTTGTCTGAAAGACAGATGCATAAGGCTGTCTGCGCTGATTGTGGCGCGGAATGCGAAGTTCCGTTCAAGCCCGACCCGAGCAGACCAGTCTACTGCAGAGAATGTTGGTCAAAAAGAAGAAGCAGCAGAAGACGATAAACGCAAGTTTACCCAGCCTAACTCTATTCTTCAACATCACCAATAACAACATCAAAATCTTTTTTTATTTTCACCCAAACAACCTCTAGTCACACAATTCTTCACCAAAAAACACAAAGCATATACACGCTCGACACAAAACCCAAAAAGTCGAACCCGTGGTTCTCTGTTCATATTTGGGGTGTATTTGGAGCCTAATTGGATCATATATGGAAGAGGACCTAGAAACGCGCCAAGAAACACTAACACGAAAAATCGAAGTCAAAAATCGCCATGTCCCAAAGCGGAATCAAAACTATGGTTGAATTCAGCGCCACCTTTAACAGCACCTAACACCTTTATAGGCACGTCAAAACACTTCCCTACGCATGGAGAACCCCGCGACTGATGAAAGAAACTAAACAAACCGCCCGTGAACGAATCAACACGTTGTTCAGCCTAGCAAAAGAAAACATTAACAAGAACCCAAAACTAGCACAACGATACGCAACAATAGCAAGACGCATAGCCATGACCGCAAAAGTAACACTTCCAACAGAACACAAACACCAAATCTGCAAACACTGCAAACAATTCATCCAACCCGGCGTCAACTGCCGAGTTCGCATCCAACAACGTAGAGAACCACACGTAGTTGTAACATGCCTTCTTTGCGGCAGATCCACACGTTTCCCCTTAAAACCAAGGAGAAAAAACAAACATGATAACCCCCAGCGCAAAACATAGAATAAAGCAAGAATTAAGCCACGAGAATCCAACGATTTGGATAGGCAAATACCATTTATCCGCACACATCATCAGCGAAATAGACAAACAATTGGACAACAGAGAAATGATAAAAATACGAATACTCAAAACCGCATTAAAGGAAGAAAAAGCAAAAACAATAGCATCCCAAGTCGCAAAACAAACCAACGCAACCCTCATCGAAGTACGCGGCCACACATTCATGCTCTACCGACGCCGAAAACCCAAAAAACCAAAGTAAAAAAGCCTTTATAAGGCGCATGTGGAATTACTGAAGGAAAACCAAGGAGAAAAAACCTTGCCAACACCATACGACGTTCCATCATCCGCACTCATCGAAAAACTAGCCAAATACCTAAAAGAAAACATCGACCAAATAACCCCACCAGAATGGGCACAAATAGCCAAAACAGGCTCACACACAGAAAGACCGCCACACAACCCCGACTGGTGGTACACACGCGCAGCATCGCTTCTACGAAAAATATACATACACGGCCCAATCGGCACCCAACACCTACGCTATTACTACAGCGGACGAAAAGACCGCGGAGTAAAACCAGAACACGTAAGAATCGGCGCCGCAGGAAACATACGGAAAATCCTTCACCAACTCGAATCCGCCGGACTCATCGAAAGAAACAAGAACCGTGGGCGTGTCATATCCGCAGAAGGAAGACGCTTGCTGGATTCGCTTTCGACTGAGATAAAGAAGGAACTCGAAAAAACAATTCCCGAACTAAAGAAGTATTAAGGTGTTACATGAAGAATGAGCGAAGACGAAGAACTTGATGATCTGCGCAAAAGAAGAATGCTTGAACTACAAAAAAGACTAGCAGAAGAGCAACAACGCGCCCAAGTAGCACAGCAAATTGAACTACAAAAACAAGCATTGTTACGGCAAATCTTAACGCCTGAAGCAAGACAAAGGATGAACAACTTGAAAATGGTAAAACCCGAATTTGCAGCCCAACTTGAACTGCAACTCATCCAACTCGCCCAAGCAGGACGTTTAAACATCCCCTTAACTGATGAACAATTAAAAGAACTCCTCCTAAGACTGCAATCAACAAAACGAGACATAAAAATAAGGAGAAAATAAAAATGGCAAGAAACAAACCGCCCGCCAAGAAACGAAGATTGATAAAAGCAGGAAAACAAAAACGCTCAGTTCCAACATGGGTTGTAGCAAAAACCGACGGAAAAGTCCGAAGACAACCCAAACAGAAACCTTGGCGACGCGTAAAAATTAAACCATAACCTAAGGAGAACTAACTATGGAAAAGCCGGCAGAAGAAGAAAAAGAAGAAAAACTTACTGAAACTGAAGAAATCAAAGAAACTGCTGAGATAACGAAAGAAGAGGAAACAGAAGGCGAAGAAAAACCAGAAGAAAGCATCCTTGAAGAAGAGATGAAAGAAGAAGCCGAGGCTATAAAAGAAGAAGAAAAACCTAAACCAGGAAAGGAAAAAGAAGAAGACATTGTTGAAGAAAGATTCTACACGATTCCCCTGCGCCGAGTTTGGATAATGCCTCCGAACAAACGAGCACCCAGAGCAATACGCCTCATTAGAAATTATGTGGAAAAACATATGAAAATAGGCGTTAAAAAGGAGGAAGAAGCAACCGAAGAAGAAGAGGCAGAAAGGCTGCTTATCAGTTCAGAATTGAACGAGAAAATTTGGCAAAGAGGAATACGTAAACCTCCAAGGAAAGTCAAAGTGCGTGTTGTTAAAGACTCCGAGGGAAACATAACAGTTTACCCAGGCTAAAAAGGAGAGAAATTTTTGCCAGTTTTTCTTTCCAGCCTTTTCGGAAGCGCAAGCATAGGTGTGTTTTCTCTCGCTACTGACAATCTGTTCATTGCACCATGCTTGGCTCCCGTCAAAAGAATGGAAAAACTGGGAAAATTGCTTAAAGTAAAAACCGTCTTCACAACCGTCGGTGGTTCGGTTTTGATCGGCGCCTTAATTTGCGCCAATTCCAAAGGTGTAATTCTTCCACATTTTGTTCGGGAAGAAGAAATCGAACCTATTCGTTCTGCCGATGCTGAGTTGAACATTACAGTCATGGAAACCAAGAGAACAGCTTATGGAAACATGGTTTTAGCAAACGATTACGGTGCAATCGTAGATCCTCGGATTAAACCCGATATTGTTAAACAGATTTCAGAAACTTTAGGAGTCGAAG
>JAWBOF010000021.1:0-12067 GCA_038826685.1 Bathyarchaeia archaeon | reverse complement strand
TAAACCGTGTCCGCTGTAGTTCATCGCGATTACCTTTTTCTCTCCGGTTTTCTTGCACTGTAATGCCTCGTCAATTACGAATTTTAAGCTGTGAGCGGTCTCGGGTGCAGTTATCCAGCCTTCAGATTTTGCTAGAATTTGTGCTGCTGCGAAGACTTCTGTTTGGCTATAGGCAACCGAACGCATGTATCCCTTGTGAATTAGGTATGATATTGACGGTGCCATGCCGTGGTACCTTAGGCCGCCTGCGTGGACGGGTGGGCAGGCGTAGTCATGTCCTATCGTCAACATTTTTAGAAGCGGGGTCATTTTGCCCGTGTCTCCGAAATCGTAGGTGTAAGTGCCTTTTGTCGTGTGGGGGACGGCTTTTGACTCGCAGCCGACGAATTCGGCTTCTGTTTTGCCTTTAAGCTTATCTTTCATGAAAGGGTAGCAGAAGCCTGCGAAGTTGGAGCCGCCGCCTATGCAGCCGCAAAGCACGTCTGGGTACGTGTCTATTTGTTCAAACTGTTTCTTTGCTTCTAAACCGATGATGGTTTGATGGAGCAAAACGTGGTTTAAAACTGAGCCAAGCGAGTACCGTGTATCCTCGTGCGTCACGGTGTCTTCAATTGCCTCGGTTATCGCTATGCCCAAGGTTCCGGGATGGTTGGGGTTTTCTTTGAGAAGTTTTCTGCCGAAGTTTGTTTGGTCGCTGGGTGAAGGAAACATTTCAGCGCCGTACGTTTGGGCTATGATTCTTCTGCCGGGTTTTTGCTGGTAACTTGTTCGCACCATGTAAATTCGGCATTTTAAGCCGAAAATCGCGCACGCCAAAGACAGCGCCGTGCCCCATTGTCCTGCTCCGGTTTCTGTGGCGAGTCTGGCGATGCCCTGCTTTTTGTTGTAGTATGCTTGTGCGATGGCAGTGTTGGTTTTGTGGCTGCCCGTGGGGCTGAAATTTTCGCATTTAAAGTATATTTGTGCTGGTGTTTTTAGGTAGTTTTCTAACCTTTTTGCGCGGTATAGCGGCGTCGGCCGTGGAAGTCGTAAGTAGGCGTTGAGCACTTCGTCTGGAATTTTTATGGTTGCCTCCGAAGAAACTTCTTGCAGAATCAACTCTTTCGCAAATATTCTCTCGAGCAACGTAGGGTTTACGGGCTTCATCGTCGACGGGTCTAAAGGCGGAGGCAAGGGTTCAGGAAGGTCTGCTTGAATGTTGTACCATGATGTCGGGATTTCATCGGGATCAAGTGTTATAAAGGCTTCTTTGTGTGGCATGGTTTTTTCCTCATCTTCAAGTACATTTTTGTACGTTTATGCACCTTAAAATACACATAAACTACACGAACATATTTATACTTTATTGCACAAAATTGTACATGGACGTTGTGGACGCCATGTGGAGCAACATCAAGAAGTATTTGGAAAGTCATCCAGAACGGCTTAGGGTGGCGCGTGTGTTGGTCGAGAATGGATTGAGCGTGAAGAACGGCAAAGTTTTCCTCAACGAGATCGAGATTCCGCCCATTCGTGTGGCACGGGTTGCGGGTGTGGATAGGCGAACAGTAAAGGAAACTTTGGTCGCGATCAAAGCCAATCGGGAGTTGAGGCTGATTTTTGAGGGAATTCGGTGCGCCGGGCTGTCTTTGAAGGAGGTTGCGAAGCATTTAAACTTAGGCGTCATCGAAATCACGCCCGTGGATGCACGGATGCCCGGCATTTTGGCTGGTTCGGCTTTGATTCTTTCTCGGAACGGTTTAAGCATCAGACAAGCAATCGTGGACGATCCTGAGCTTTCGCCTGAGCCGAAGCTTACTTTGATTGTTGAGAAGAAGGTTCCCGGCGAGTTGATTTCAGAATTGCTGAAGGTTAAGGGCGTGGCGAAAATTTCAGTCTACTAATTCGGCGGCGTGGTTGGTGTTTCGCGTTTTCTGGCTTTTTGTGTTATTTGGAGTCGCGTGATTTATCCTACGAACCATGCACAGGGTTTTTTTCTTTCTTTGCATCCGAGTTGCGGTCGTTTGTCGGGGGTTGTGTTTTCGAACCAGCCGAACATGGGGCACGTGACCCAGATGGAGCTGTCGTCGTATTTGACTACTTTTATTTTGTGGACGAACTCGTTGGAACAAGTGTAGCTTCTGACGGCGATGATGCGTGGTTGCTCGGGTGCTTTTGTTATTGCTTTTTCAGTTAGTGCTTGTAGTCTTTTTTCTATGGCTTCCTGAACGAATTCTGAGAGGTCCCTGTATTTGCTTTTGGCGAGGGTTTTTTCTATTTGGTCTGCCAGTTCTTGCTCGACTTGTATAACTTTCCACTTTGTCATGGCTGCACACTCCTGTGGGATACTTATGGATGCTGGAGAATAAATAGATAGTGCTTATATCATAACGCATGGTATATACAATTAATACTAGGCTCGCGTGCTCCACAAAAGAACGCACTTTTTCAGGCTCTTTGAGAGAACACACCCGCATTCTCATAGTCTAGCATCGTTTCTACATAGCACAATGTATCTAATTTATGCCGAGCCATATATACAGATGCCACGCTAAAAAATTGCCATGCGCAAACAACGCAAAAACTAGTTGCCTTAGGTTATTGGACAGCGGCTCTTGATTCGACCACGTTGTCCAATAGAACCATGTAGCGGCAACTGTCGCACAAGCCGTCTTCGCCCGTGGCTTCCCTATGACCGCATTTTTCGCATTTGTTCTTTACTGTTTTGAAGAGTTTCATTCGACTCTGGCCCCCAAAAAAACAAATCAGCGACAGAGAAGATTAAGCCTTATGCAACTTAACTCCATATCCAAAAACATGACCTACCATACATTTCCCTAAGGCGTTCAAGACGAAAAGAAAAAAATGTTATTAGCGCTGGCTTGCCCGTTTCTATTTGAAACTGGTTGTCCAGGCTTTCGAGCATATTTTGCTTTTCTTTTCCAGCGCGTTGTTGATGGCGATCAAAGCGATGCCTGCGCCGTTGTCGGCTATTCGTGTGATGTTCCACAGGATAGACCTGAGATGCGGGATTTCGGGGAGTTCGAGAAGCAATCGGTCTCTTTCTAGTTCGATGAATTTGAGCATCTGCAAGAGGCTGTTGGCGATTTTTATGTCGCCGATGAAGAAGCAGTCCACCGACTTCAAGACCAAATCATGCGCAAGATCGTTCAAATTACCTATCCTTTCGACGACCCATTTTGGCAGTCTGTCCTTGTATTTCTGCAGTAGCTCGATGGATCGGCGGGCGATTTCTTCGGCAAAGTCTGCGATTTGTTCAAGGTACCTTAACATTAATCCAAAATACAAAATATGCAACGGGTCTTGGAGTTCTATTTCTTCAGCCACGTCCCTCCGTCTTTGCGCAGACACGAGCAACCTTAGCGCGAGCAAACACATGCTGTCTGCTTCTTGTTCACGGCTGATGGCGTCATGCGCCAAGGATATGTTGTTCTCCACGAGCGATTGCACGGCTTCCTTAACGATGGTCAACGAAATTACCGAAAGCCTGCGGAAAATCATGTCTAACTTGAATTTTCTCGGGTCTACGGAGCATTGGAGCGTGATCTTGTCTGGGCTTTCTTCAACTATTCCTAATCCGATAAGTTTGGGTATTATGCTTCGTATTTCTTCGACGTGTTCAGTTTTGAGTCTTCCGGCGGATATCATGGAGAAGACTTCGCGGCCGAGAATGTAGCTGCCGACGATGATGCGTTCGAGCATTTTTGGTTCGTCGCACAGGTCTGAGTTGCACACGTATTCTTCGATGCCTTCTTTTGGTTGTTCGACGTTGCTTGGGATTAGTCTTAGTGAGCCGTCTTTTTCTTGCGAGATGAAGACGGTGTCTCCGCGTTTTAGGTTCATTTCTTTTGCCCAGAAGCTTGGGAGGGAGATGGAGAGTGTTGAGTGTCCGACTTTTTGGAGTTTTCTGCTTTCCATTATTGCATCACACTCTGTATATACCGTAATTACCAATAGTATAATATAAACACTATGCTCTTATACCGCTCATGCCATATATATCGCACGCAAAAAACGGAGGTTGAAAAAATGACAAAATGGAAGGATGTAAGAGTTAGACAAGAACTGGTCGAAGAAATCGAAAAAACCCTCCAGAAAGGTCAATACCAAAGCCTCTCAGAGTTCGTTTCAGAAGCCATCCAAACGCACCTTCAAGAATTAGCCAAACAAAGAATACCCGAATACATCGAACGCGACGAACGCAGCAGAATGCTCGAACCCCAATCACAACTATATTACACACCAAAGCATGTTTGGGTGAAAATAACCCCGCAGGGTAGAATCAGACTCGGTGTTTCAGAATACGTCGGCAAAACACAAAAAGGCATAGTCTACGTAGAAGCCGCACAAGAAGGAACAAGCATCAGCAAAGATGAACCCTTCGGAATGGTCGAAACCTCGGCAAGGTGGCCACTTGTAGCCCACGACTTGTATTCTCCTACTGACGGGAAAATAGTCAAGGTAAACAATGACGTAATTAACGAACCGTACACTTTGAACGGCGACCCGTACCAATGGATCGTCGAAATTCAACCCAACGACCCAGAATTCGACAAAAAACTCGACGAACTCCTAACCTTCGAAGAATACCAAAAACTAATCGACATGCTGGAGGAAAGTCCCCACGCGCCGAACGATGCAGAACTCGTTCAAATAGTGAACAAGATCAAACAATAATCCCCTTTTTTCTTTTTTTCCATGAAGAACGGTGTGTAAAAAATATGCCAGAATGGAAAACCGTAAAGGTAAAGCAAGATCTTCTCGATATGGCAGAAAAGATAGTGGATTCTGGGCAGTATTCTAGTCTGTCAGACTTTGTTTCTGAAGCAGTTCGCATGCACCTCGACCGATTAGAAGGCAAAGAGAAAACCGCAGAAAAGAAAACCGATTTCCCCATCATTCAACAAAGGCTACTCTACAGCCCCAACCACATATGGGTGATGGTGGCGCCTGACGGAAACGTTGTGATAGGCTTATCCGACTTTGCTCAAAGACGCCTAACTGGAATTGCCCATCTAGAAACAAAACCTGTGGGAAGCGAAGTAAGAAAACAAGAACCGTTCGGCGTTGTTGAAACATGGATGTTCAAATTCGATCTCCACGCTCCCATCACAGGTAAAATAATCGAAATAAACAAGGCACTCCTAAGCGACCCGTCAATCATCAACAAAGACCCATACAAAAGCGGCTGGATCGCTAAAATCGAACCCAGCAACACAGTTACGTTGGAGGAAGAATTACGAGAACTAATGCGTCCCGTCCAATACAAAATATGGGTCAGCAAGATGGACCAGCCCAGAATCCCAAGGACATAGCCTCATTGTGTTTTCAATTGAATATGTGTGAGTGTGATTAAAAAAATGAAAGCAGCCAATCAAACCCTAGGAAAAAAACGAAAATTACCCCCTTGCCGCGTTGCTTGCCCAGCAGGCGTCAATGTTCAAGGATACGTCGCTTTGATTCAGCAAGGTAAATTTAAGGAAGCAGTCGAACTGATAAGAAAAGCAATGCCGTTCCCCGCCATTTGTGGCAGAGTTTGCTTTAGCCCTTGCCAAGAAGCGTGTTCAAGAAAGAACGTTGACCAGCCAGTCGGCATTCGCTATTTAAAACGTCTCGCAGCAGACATCGAACGGGAACAAGGGCGAATCGAACCGAAACCTAATCCAAAAATCCACAACGAAAAAGTGGCGATAATCGGGGCTGGCCCAGCAGGCCTAAGTTGCGCGTACGAACTGGCCAAAAAAGGCTACCCAATAACAATTTTTGAACGAATGCCCGAAGCCGGCGGCATGATGCGGTGGGGAATCCCTGATTATCGACTCCAAAAATACGTCGTCGCCAACGAGATCTCTTACATCCAAGACTTGGGCGTCGAAATAAAAACAGGCGTGGAATTCGGCAAAAAAACAACGCTCGAGTCGCTTAGAAAAGACGGCTACAAAGCCATATTCATCGCCACAGGAGCCCAACTAAGCCAGAAACTAGGAGTACCCGGCGAAGAACTTGAAGGCGTTTATCCCGCCGTTGAATTTCTTAGGCACGTAGCCTTGGGAGAAATCCCTCACATCGGCGAAAAGGTGGCAGTAATAGGCGGAGGCAACACGGCCATCGACGCAGCCCGTACCGCACTGAGGCTCGGTGCAAAGCAAGTCATGATTCTTTATCGACGCGCGAAAGAGGACATGCCCGCGCTTCCCGTCGAAATCGAAGCAGCCGAAGAAGAAGGCGTGCAGTTCAATTTTCTCGTCGCGCCCAAACAAATCCTCGGAGAAGATGGCAAAGTCAAGGCTATAGAATGTTTGAGAATGAAGTTTGGAGAACCCGACGAAAGCGGCAGAAGACGCCCCATCCCCATACCCGGCTCTGAACACATATACGAAGTCGACACGGTGATTCCCGCAATCGGACAACAAATAGAAACATCATGCCTACCCCCGACATTACTCGACAAATCAAACCGCGCAGTCACAGCCGACCCTCTCACTCTTGAAACCCAAATCCCAGGCGTTTTCGCAGGAGGCGACGCAGTCACGGGTCCAGCCAGCGTCATCGAAGCCGTAGGCGCAGGAAAACGAGCAGCTGAATCAATCGACCGATATTTGACGGGGAAAGATTTGAGGGCTGGAAGAGAAGACGAACCCGAAGAGTCCACATGGATCAAAAACTGGGAACACATCGCAAAAAAACCAGAAAGATACACGCTTTCGCACGTTGACGTTGGGCGACAGCCAGTAAGTTTCAGCGAAGCCGACGAACTACTAGTAAAAATCAAAAAACTGGCAATGTCAGAAGCACACAGATGCCTCGAATGCGGTCCCTGCAGCGAATGCTTAGGAAACGAAGAACTATGCGAAGCCGACAAAGCAATGGTCGAAGAAACATCGTGCACAGGTTGCAACGTCTGTGCCTTGAATTGTCCCTTCGGCGCTATCCAAAAAAATGAACGTGGAATTGCAGAAGTGAACGAAACTCTATGCAAAGGCTGCGGCATCTGCGCCGCAAGCTGCCCCGAACGCGCGATAAGCATGAAAAAATGTTCGGACATGCGGCTGTTAGCTAACGTTGAAGCCATGTTAGGGAGGGAATACATATGATATTTAGACCGAGAATCGTGGCTTTTATGTGTCATTGGAGTCTGCCCCCAGAAATAGACGTATCTACGCCAAGCCTGATTCGTGGTTACCCAAAAATCCGCATAGTAAAAACGATGTGCGCCGGCAGAATCGACCCCGCAATCGTAATGGAAACCTTTCTTAAAGGAGCCGACGGAGTCCTCGTGGTCGGGTGCCACACGCCTGACTGCCATTACATTGATGGAAACACGCAAGCAGAACGAAAGGTAAAGATGCTAAAAAGACTGATTCGACTTACGGGTTTTGACGCGGAACGCTTGAGGCTGGAGTGGGCGAACGCGTCGGAAATCGAGAACCTTGCAAGAATCATAAATCATTTTCGAAATCAAGTTGCCTCGCTCGGTGCTTCTCCATTAACCAGTGGAGAATCTAACTCTGACGTGGTGATTAACATGAAAGCCGCCAGAGCCGTCGCTGAAAACTTTACGCTGAGGCTTTTAGTGGGAAGAGAGAAGGAAATGACCGTAAACGCAAACGTCTACGGCGACAAGGTTTCCCAAGAAGAGTTCGACCGTTTGCTAGAAGACACGCTTGAAGCCGAATTCATCCGTCACAAAATCCACCAACTAACCACGGAAAAACCCATGTCAGTAAAAGAGATCGCAGCGGCAACCCGTATGGAACCCAGCCAGACGCTCTGCCACATCGTGAACATGCGGCGAAAAAACATGATTACACTCGACTGCGTGAAGGGAACAACTCCGCTTTACAAGGCGTTGGAGGTGCACTAGAAAATGCCGAACAAAAAAGTTGGCGCGGTGCTCGTGGTCGGCGGTGGAGTAGCCGGCATCCAAGCATCGCTCGATCTGGCGGACTCGGGCTTTCGCGTTTATTTGCTCGATCAGTCGCCCAGCATCGGCGGTGTGATGGCTCAACTTGACAAAACTTTTCCAACAAACGATTGTTCCATGTGTATTCTTTCGCCAAAGCTTGTTGCTACGGGGAGACATCCGAACATAACCATAGTGACCAACGCAGAAATCACCGGTCTAGACGGTGAAGTGGGCAATTTTATGGTAAAAATCAAGAAACGAAGCCGATACGTAATAGAAGAGAAGTGTAACGGTTGCGGTATCTGCGCCCAGAAGTGTCCCGTCGAGGCGGTTGACAGGTTTAACGAGGGTTTGAGCAACCGAGGCGCGATTTTCGTGGAATATCCGCAGGCGGTTCCGTTGAAGTATATGATTGACCGTGAAAAATGCATTGGCTGCGGAACGTGTTACGAAGTATGCAAGGCTGGCGCGATCAAGTATGATCAAAAAGACAGTGAAACCACTCTAAACGTGGGCTCGATTATTCTGGCGCCGGGATTTGAACCCTTTGATGCACGGTTGAAAAGCGAGTATGGTTATGGTCGGTTCAAGAACGTCGTGACGAGTATCGAATTTGAACGTATACTAAGCGCCTCTGGACCGTACGGTGGGCTCGTTCTCAGGCCTTCAGACGGCGAAATTCCCAAAAAAATCGCCTTTATCCAATGTGTAGGCTCACGGGACTATCAACTGGGAAACACCTACTGTTCTGCAGCGTGTTGCATGTACGGGATGAAAGAAGCAGTCATAGCCAAAGAACACACGCCTTCACCTCTTGACGCGACGATTTTCTACATGGACATGAGGGCTTATGGAAAAGAATTCGACGCTTACTACGAAAGAGCGCAAGGCGAATGGGGAATACGGTTTGTGCGTTCAAGAGTGGCCGGCGTAACAGAAGATCCGCGGACGGGCAATCTGATCATTCATTACGTTGAAAATGAGACACCTAAAACCGAAGAGTTCGACATGATCGTTCTGTCAATCGGCATGCAACCGCCAAAAAACATAGAAAAACTCGCAAGCACGTTGGGTATTCAACTCAACAAATACAAATTCTGCCAAACCAACACGTTTACACCCACTGAAACATCCAAACCTGGCATATTCGTCTGCGGCGCGTTTTCCGCTCCAAAGGATATTCCTGAAAGCGTTGCTCAAGCAAGCGGTGCCGCAGCGAAGGCAATGGAAGCGATTGCGTCTGAAAGAGGAACACTGGTTACAGCGAAGGAATACCCGCCTGAAAGAGACGTAAGCAAGGAAGAACCGCGCATAGGCGTTTTCGTTTGTCATTGTGGCATCAACATCGGCGGCGTAGTCAACGTTCCCGAAGTCGTAGAGTACGCCAAAAAACTACCCCACGTAGTGTACGCTGAAGCAAACGTTTACACGTGCTCACAGGACACGCAGAAGTTGATTAAAGAAAAAATCCAACAAAACAACCTAAACCGCGTCATCGTAGCCTCATGTACCCCAAGAACGCACGAACCACTGTTCCGAGAAACAGTTCAAGAATCAGGGTTAAATCCATACCTATTCGAGATGACTAACATTCGCGACCAGTGCAGTTGGGTACACATGCATGAGCCAAAAGAAGCCACAGAAAAAGCCAAGGACCTTGTGCGGTCGATTGTAGCAAAGGCGGCTTTATTGAAGCCCTTGAAGAAACCACACATAAGCGTCACGCCAGTGGGCTTGGTAATCGGCGGCGGAGTTTCAGGCATGACCGCGGCTCTTGAACTTGCCAGACAAGGCTTTGAAGTGCACTTGGTGGAAAGAGAAAAAGAACTAGGAGGACATCTTCGTTCCATTCAGTACTTACTCGAAGGAAACGAAAACCCACAAGAAAAACTGAAAGCCTTAATCAACGCAGTCAACGAAAACAGCAAGATTCATGTTTACACAGAAACCCAAGTCACCGAGGTCAACGGCTTTGTTGGCAACTTCAAGTCAAAGCTACGTCGAAGCAATGGCGAAGAAAAGGAAATCGAACACGGCGTAGTCATCGTAGCCACGGGAGCAGTCGAGTACAAACCCACTGAATATCTTTACGGCAAAGACCCCCGGGTTATGACGCAGCATGAACTCGAACAAAAAATCGCCAACGGCGAGTTCAAAGCAAAAAACGTCGTGATGATTCAATGCGTAGGAGCTAGAAACGATGAAAGACCAAACTGTGCAAGGGTATGCTGCGGGCAAGCCATCAAGAACGCGCTGAAAATTAAAGAGAAAGATCCAAATGCAGAAGTTTACGTTTTGTATAAAGACATACGATCTTACGGGTTCAAAGAAGACTATTATCGGGAAGCCGCAACGAAGGGTGTTCTGTTCATCAACTACACTGACGAAAGAAAACCACAAGTCATAAACGATAACGGTACCCTCAAGGTCACCTTCTATGAACCCATAATAGGAAAAGAAATCGAAATTGAACCCGACGCACTCGTACTAAGCGCGGCAACGATACCCAACCCGGACAACAAACGACTGGCAGAAATGCTCAAAGTCCCACTCACCAAAGACGGGTTTTTCCTCGAAGCGCACATGAAACTCCGCCCCGTAGACTTCGCAACGGACGGCGTCTTCCTCTGCGGCATGGCCCACTCGCCAAAATACATCGACGAAAGCATAGCGCAAGCCTGCGCCGCAGCAGCAAGAGCAACCACCATACTCGCAAAAGACACGCTCGAAATGGAAGGAATCATAGCCAACGTATCCGAAGACCTATGCAGCGGATGCAGAATCTGCGAGCCCATCTGCCCGTACGGTGCGATTGAAATGAAAGACAAAGACGGCAAACTTGTCGCTCACGTAATCGAAGCCCTGTGCAAAGGCTGCGGCGCATGCGGCACGGCATGTCCAACTAAAGCCATCGTCATGGGGCATTTTACTAACGAAGAGATACTGGCTCAAGTCCGCGCTGCATTAGTGGAGGTGAAGGCATGACCCAACACGCTGATTTCGAACCGAAAATCATCGGTTTCCTCTGCAACTGGTGCTCCTACGCAGGCGCCGACCTTGCAGGCGTAAGCAGAATTCAATATCCACCCAACATTCGAATCATCCGCGTCATGTGCAGCGGCAGAATAGATCCCGCGTTCGTGTTGGAGGCTTTCAAGAACGGCGCCGACGGTGTGCTTGTTGCTGGTTGTCACTTGCCTTCGGATTGTCACTACCTTAGCGGCAACTTCAAAGCCGCACGGCGCATCGCACTCTTAAGGAAAGTTTTAGCCGATTTTGGAATCGAACCAGAACGACTACGGTTAGAATGGGTTTCAGCCAGCGAGGGCGACCGTTTCGCTGCTATAGTGCGCGACATGGTAGCGGAAATCAAGAAACTGGGACCGAACCCGTTTAAGAATAAGGATGGTGAAACCCGATGAACGAAAGAGAAACCGTGAAAAGCGACCCGCAGTTCAAGTATGAAGTTTCCAAGATGCATGGCGGAGAAAACTTGCTCCGATGGTTCCAGTGTGGCACGTGCACCTCGGACTGCCCGATCGCGAAATTCAGCGAAACCTACCGACCTAGACAGATTATTCGCATGGCACAGTTTGGAATGAAAGACGACGTGCTAAAAAGCGACACTTTATGGCTCTGCGCCTCATGCTTCACATGCACTGACCGATGCCCCCAAAACGTGGAAGTCGCCAGCGTCATAAGAGTGCTGAGAAATCTGGCCGCACAACAAGGGCATGCGCCACAAGTGTTCAAAGACCAATGTGCGAGTATAATGGAGTCAGGCTACGCATACAAGATCCCAGAATCAAGGTTGAAAAAACGAGAATCCATGGGACTGCCTCCGTTGCCAAAGGGCAATGCTGAAAGCATCTGCAAATCGCTCAAAGGGACGGGCTTCGTGGATCACGTTCAAGGAGGAAGTGAATGAAAATGACGACAAACAAGTATCTAATCTTCCTCGGCTGCGCCATTCCATACAGAGTTGCTGCTTTCGAAATTTCCGCAAGAAAAATCCTTGACAAACTTGGCGTGGAACTTGTTGAAATGCCAGAATTCAACTGTTGCGGACTCCCGCTCGACCCTGTAAGCCACGAGGCGATGTTAATCCTCGCCGCCAGAAACCTTGCATTGGCAGAACAAAAAGGCTTACCCATAATCACC